>JAYYZW010000089.1:0-11967 GCA_036339995.1 Pseudomonadota bacterium | reverse complement strand
ATCATGCCCGCGACATCGAGAAGGAAATCGCAAGCCTTAAGCGCAAACTCGATGCGTCCGAGGCTGCCGCGCGAGACGACGAGCCGATTTCCGGCAATTCCGCCTAAGGAACCTCTGAATAAGTCATGGTGCGTCTGAATTGTTCATGAAATGGTGCAGATCAAGACACGAATCGCAGGCAATAGCGGGGACTATTGGCAAGGTTCGTAACGCCGAGCTGCGCGATTTCATGGGCAAGGCAGATGTGCCATGACTTAGTCAGAGGTTCCTTAGATCGACCGTGCTACTTCAATCCGTTCGAACACTTCGATCTGGTCGCCGGCTTTAACGTCGTTGTAGTTCTTGACCCCGATACCACATTCGGTACCAGAACGCACCTCGTTTACGTCATCCTTGAATCGCCGCAAGGATTCGAGTTCTCCTTCGTAGATCACGACATTCTCGCGCAGCACGCGAATGGGACTGCTCCGCTTGACGACACCCTCGGATACGATGCAGCCGGCGATCGCACCGAGTTGCGAAGATCGAAAAACGTCCTTTACCTCGGCGATGCCGATAATCGATTCGCGAATCTCCGGCGCTAGCAGCCCACTGAGCGCGGCCTTAACGTCATCGATCACTTCGTAGATGACGCTGTAGTAGCGCAGGTCCAAGCCTTCTTCCTCGATTATTCTGCGCGCGGCCGAATCGGCACGCACGTTGAAGCCGATGATCGTGGCGCGCGCGGCCATGGCCAGATTAACGTCAGACTCGTTGATTCCACCGACACCCGTCGACACGAAGTCGACATGGGCCTCTTCGTTACCGAGCTTGAGCAAAGCATCCGAAAGCGCCTCGCTCGAACCCTGCACATCCGCTTTCAGGAGAATTCGCACCGATGATTCCTGGCCCTCCTTCATCTGTGAAAACATGTTTTCGAGCTTGGCAGCCTGCTGTCGTGCCAATTTGGATTCGCGATCTTTGCCAACGCGGTAGGACGCGATCTCGCGCGCTTTGCGCTCGTCGTCGACCACCGTTGCCTCGTCGCCAGCATTGGGCGTTCCCGATAATCCGAGGACTTCAACCGGGTCTGACGGCCCGGCTTCTTCGATTTGGACGCCACGAGCATCCGTCACCGCCCTGACACGGCCGAACTCGGTACCCGTCAGCAGAATATCTCCGCGCTTTAGTCGTCCGCTTTGAACCAGGACGGTCGCTACCGGGCCGCGCCCCTTGTCCAGCCGCGATTCAATTACCGTGCCCTTCGCCGGGCCGTTTGGTGCGGCCTTGAGCTCGAGGACTTCAGCCTGCAATAAAATCGCTTCAAGCAGTCCATCGATGCCTTCGCCCGTCGTCGCCGAGACGTTGACAAACTGCGTGTCTCCGCCCCAGTCCTCCGGGATGACCTCGCGATTCGCCATCTCTTGCTTGATGCGATCGGGATCGGCATCTGGCTTGTCGATCTTGTTGACCGCCACGATCATGGGAACGCCGCCGGCCTTGGCATGATTCAGCGCCTCCTCGGTTTGCGGCATCACACCGTCATCCGCCGCCACGACGAGGATGACGATATCGGTGACTTTCGCACCGCGTGCACGCATCGCGGTAAAGGCCTCATGGCCAGGCGTATCGATAAATGTGAGCGCACCCGAGTCAATTTCGACTCGATAGGCACCGATGTGCTGGGTAATCCCGCCCGCTTCGCCGGCCGCAACGCGGGATTTCCGAATATAGTCGAGCAACGAAGTTTTACCATGGTCAACATGTCCCATGATGGTGACGACCGGAGGCCGCGGCTCGACTTCACCTTGGTCCGGCGTGACTTCGCGCAGATCCTCCTCGATCGCATTTTCGCGAATGATCTTCGCCCGGTGTCCCATTTCCTCGACCACAATCGTGGCGGTATCCTGATCGATGACCTGGTTGATGGTCACCATGCTACCGAGATTTATCATGGCTTTGATCACCTCGGCTGCCTTGACCGACATGCGCTGCGCGAGTTCGGCGACGGTCAGGCTTTCAGGGATCGCCACTTCGCGAACGACAGGCTCCGTCGGACGTTCGAAAGCGTGCTTCGTTGTGGTTGGGGTGATAACGCGGCGCGCGGTCGGTCTTTTGCGTCGACGACCGGATTTATCGCTCGCAACGTGCAGTTCCTTGCGTCCGAACCGGGTATCACGGTCCTCGCGTTCGCGGCCTTTGGATTTCTGCGATCCCTTCTTCTTGTCCGGTGCGGGCGGCTCGACCGGCCTCGGACGTGAGGCGGCCGGGTCGATCTCCGCAGGTGACGGCGCAGACTGCTGCGCCTTGGCCTCGATGCGGGCACGTTCCTGCGCGGCGGCCTCCACCACAAACCGTTCTTCTTCCTCACGCTGTTGAGTTTCGGCTTCTTTGCGGGCACGTTCGGCCTCAATGCGCTCTTTTTCGGCCAGGATTTGGGCTTCTTCTTCGGCCTTTACGCGGTCGCGCTCGGCCGTCTCTTTCTCGATTCGCGCCGCTTCCTCTTCGGCGACGACGCTGCGTTTGACGTAAGTTCTCTTCTTCCTGACTTCGACGCTGACGGTCTTACCGACTACCGCTCGAGGACCGCGCGCGCGCAACCGCCCCCGTTCTGCGGGGACCTTGAGTTCGCTGACGGTCTTGCGTTGTATTGTAATTTTAGAGGGCTCGAGAGCCGCCTCGTTCTTGCCGTGCATCTTGCGCAGGTAGGAAAGCAGCCGGCTCTTTTCGTCGTCGGATATCTTATCTTCAGGGTCCTTCTCGGCAAGGCCTGCTTCGGAGAGCTGCTGCACGAGGCGATCGACGGGAATGCCAACGACGCCGGCGAATTGTTGCACGGTCACCTCAGCCATCGACCTGCTCCTCAAGCTCGCTGCTCTTTTCAAGTTCGGCGAACCACGGTTCCCGTGCCTTCATGATCAATGTGCCAGCGCGTTCCGCTTCAAGATCCCCCAGTTCGAGCAACTCGTCGACCGATTGTTCGGCCAGGTTGTCCATGGTCACGATCCCGGCTGCTGCCATGCGAAACGCGAGATCTTCGTCCATACCCTCCATGGTCAACAGATCGTCGGCCGGGCGCGCATCGCCGATTTGCTCTTCATTGGCGATCGCTCGCGTCAACAACAAGTCTTTCGCGCGTTGACGCAACTCACCCACCAGCGCTTTGTCGAATTCCTCGACATCGAGCATTTCCTGCTCCGGGACGTAGGCAACTTCCTCGATCGAGGTGAAGCCTTCCTGCACGAGAATGATCGCGACTTCCTCGTCGACATCGAGCAGGTCCATGAACATCTGCTGGTTCTTCTGCTGGTCTTCCTCGCTTTTCTGGGCCGCGTCGGTCTCGGTCATCACGTTGAGTTCCCATCCCGTGAGCTTGCTGGCCAGGCGTACGTTCTGGCCATTCCTACCGATCGCCTGGGATAATTGATCCTCGCTCACCGCTACATCCATGGTGTGGGTGTCTTCGTCGACCAGTATGGATAAGACTTCGGCGGGTGACATCGCGTTGATCACGAATTGGGCCGGGTTTTCGTCCCACAGGATGATATCTACGCGTTCACCGCCGAGTTCATTGGAAACCGCCTGCACCCGTGAACCGCGCATTCCGACGCAAGCACCGACCGGGTCGATGCGCGGATCGTTGCTCCTGACCGCGATTTTCGCGCGAAGCCCGGGATCTCGCGCGGCTTCCAGCACGTCGATCACGCCTTCTCCAATTTCGGGCACTTCGAGTTTAAACAGCTCGATCAGCAGTTCTTTCGCCGTGCGGCTGATGAACAACTGCGGTCCGCGCTTCTCGGAGCGCACGTCGAAAAGATATCCCCTGATGCGGTCACCGGCGCGTATCAATTCGCGCGGAATGAGTTGATCCTTGAGGATCGCGGCTTCCGCGTTGCCGCCGAGGTCTATAAATACGTTGCTACGCTCGACTCGCTTAACCACGCCCATGACGAGTTCGCCAACGCGATCCTGATAGGCCTCGACCACCTGCGCACGCTCGGCTTCACGAACTTTCTGCACAATGACCTGCTTGGCCGTCTGCGCTGCGATACGGCCGAACTCGGCGGCTTCGAGCGGCGCTTCGATGAAATCGCCTCCATTCAATTCCAATTGATCTTGGCGCGCGTCCGCGAGCCAGATTTGACGATCCGGATAGGGCAGTTCACCGGCAGCAATCATCGCGGCCGCTTCCTGCGCTTCTTCGAAACCCTCTTCTTCCTCGTCGATCTCGGCTACGTGCTCAGGATCGACCACTTCCCAACGGCGGAAGGCCTCGTAAGAACCCGATTCACGGTCGATAGAAACGCGACAGTCGATATCCTCGGTGACGCCCTTCTTGGTCGCACTGGCGAGCGCAGCTTCGAGGGCATCGAAAATGATGTCCTTACTGACGCCCTTCTCGGCGGAGACGACATCCACAACCGTTAAGATCTCTTTATCCATCGATTTCCTACCTGTTCGACTTCAAACATCGAGGCCTTGTCAGCGGCCCCGTTTTCATCACTGCCCGCGTTGCCGGCGAGACACGGGCCGCGGCTTTCCATCTGGCGATACCTTCATCCAGCGCCGGCTAGAAACCGTCGTGCGCGTTACACCTCGGCGGTTCACTAGCGATCCTTTTTCGCGGCGACGCCTTGTGCGGACCAGTCCGTCGCAAGCCTGGAGCGCTCGACCTCCCGGAACGGCACCGGGAAAATCTCACCGCCGAGATCCACGACGAGATGGTCGTCATCGATTTCGACCAGTATGCCCTGCAGACGCCGGCGTCCCTCGTACAAGGACCGTAGCCGCACCACTATGCGTTGCCCCACGAACCGCCGGTGCTGCTCCAAGGTGAACAGCGGCCGATCGAGCCCGGGCGAGGAAACTTCCAGCGTGTACTCACCGCGAATCGCACGCTCCACTTCCATCAGGTCGCTGACCTGCCGGCTCACACGTTCGCAGTCATCGGTGCTGATACCGCTGCTCTGATCGATGTACAGCCGCAACAGCTGCGCGCCGCGCGAGCGAATCCTTTCGATCCCAAGCAACTCGTATCCGAGCCCGCGGACCGTGGGTTCCAGGAGTGTGAGCAACCTGTCTGCCACGACAAAATCTCCACCCCAAAATAAAAGGCCCCGTTTACCCGGGGCCTTTTTGAATCCTTGGTAGCGGGGGCAGGATTTGAACCTGCGACCTTCGGGTTATGAGCCCGACGAGCTGCCAGACTGCTCCACCCCGCAATTGAGGCGCGTGATGATAGAGATTGCACGGCCATTATTCAAGGCCCGCTCCGGACCTGCTTAGCGCTCGGCAAACGCAGGTCAGCTGATGGAGACGGATCGGCGCCGGCGGCCCCAACTCCCCGCAGCGCTCGAGAAGTGGCCGGCGCACGGCGTCCCGCAGCGCGGACAGCTACCGTCACGTGCCAGCGCATATTCGCCGATCTCATACCAGTGACGTTGGACCAGCTTGAAATCGCACAGATGGCAAGCAGTCGCGTCTCCTTCGTCGTCGTGAATATTGCCGGTATAGACGTAACGCAGTCCATTGCTGAGCGCGATGGCGCGCGCCCTTTTCACCGTTGCAGGCGGCGTGTGCGGCACCTCGCGCATCTTCCAGTCGGGATGGAACGCGCTGAAATGCACGGGAATGTCGGGCCCCAGCCGTTCGGCGATCCATTGGCTCAACGCTTCGATCTCCCCTGGTGAATCGTTGTAACCAGGTATCAACAGGGTGGTTATCTCAAGCCAGGTCGAGCTTTCGTGTGCTATGTATTCAAGCGTCTCCAACACCGGAGCCAGCGCACTTCCCGTGATCTTGCGATAAAAATCTTCACTGAACGCCTTGAGATCGACATTGGCGGCATCCATGGCGTCAAAAAACTCAACCCGCGGCTCGGCGCAGATATATCCCGCCGTGACCGCCACCGCGCAGACACCGAGTTCGTGGCATGCACGGGCGACATCGATGGCATATTCGTGAAATATCACCGGGTCGTTGTAAGTGAAGGCGACGCTGCGGCAGCCGTGCTCGTGGGCATAAGTCGCGATCGCTTCGGGGGAGGCGCGCGAGGCAAGCGTATCCGTTTCCCGCGACTTGCTGATGTCCCAGTTCTGGCAGAATTTGCAGGCCAGGTTGCAACCTGCAGTGCCGAAGGACAACACCGATGAACCCGGAAAGAAATGGTTGAGTGGCTTTTTCTCTATGGGATCGATGCAGAAACCACTCGATCGCCCGTAGGTGGTGAGGATGATGCCCTCGCCGTCGCGTGCGCGAACGAAACAAAGCCCGCGCTGCCCATCGCGCAATTTACAGGCACGTGGGCAGAGGTCGCATTGCAGGCGACCGTCGTCGAGACGATGCCAATAGCGGGTCGGAGCGACGAACGCCGGATCAAAACCGGGATCGCGGGCTAAATCGCTCATTCGCGTCCCTCCATGTGTCATACACCCGATAGATTGTCGCCCAATCGGGTTGAAAAACGATAGGTTTTCGAACGTGTCTCAAGATTATTTACGTACGCGAATAATTTTGAGACAGGTTCTAGTGTCCTGTCCCGTGGAAAATTTTCATAATTCGCTGGTCTTTTTTGCCCCCAGCCGCGCTCCTCCTTGTGTAGAGCCCGCTATACGGCGTCGTCGCGCCTTGCCCGCGACAAAAAATCCGGCGCGACGTACGCCACTTTTTCGCGGGACAGCACACGAGATAATCCTACGATTGCCCCAGGTACTATAATTCTCCAAACCTGAAGTAACTATAACGGACTGGAGGCGCTGGAGCAGACATCGTGACCACTTCCCGACCCCCTGCCGTCGCAGGCATGTTTTACGCGGCCGACCCGGACGAACTGCGCCGCGATGTCAACGCCCTCCTAGACGGCGTCGCCGTACCACCGGGCGAGCGCCCGCGCGCCCTCATAGCACCCCATGCGGGTTACATTTATTCTGGCGCGGTGGCCGCGGAGGCTTACGCCAGGCTGCGAGCCTGGCGCGATTCGATCTCCCGGGTCGTGATCTTCGGGCCCGCGCATCGCGTCCCGCTCTACGGCGTGGGGGCTTCGAGCAAGGACGCGTTTGATACGCCGCTCGGCCGCATTGCAATCGACACCGACGAGATAACGCGTCTGCTCGAGCAGAGTCAGGTAGAAGTCAACGATCAGGCTCACGCCCCCGAGCATTCGCTCGAGGTGCACTTACCTTTTCTTCAATGCGTGCTGAGCGATTTCAAAATCGTTCCGCTGATCGTCGGCGAAGCGGCGTCCACCAAGGTGAGCGACCTCACACAACGATGGTGGGATGACGACGCTACTGTCATCGTCATCAGTACCGATCTCAGCCATTTTCTCGACTATGACATAGCGCGGCAGGTCGACAGTGTTACCGACAAATGGATCCGGGGTTTCGAATACGAATCCATCGGACCCGAACACGCCTGCGGCTGCCGTCCGCTGAATGGCATACTGCAATTCGCGCGTCTGCGCGAAGCGCATATCGAACGCTTAAAGCTCTGCAATTCGGGGGACACGGCGGGATCGCGCGACCGTGTCGTCGGCTACGCGTCTTATGCCTTGCGCTGAAGTCGAGTTCATCGAGCGGCCCTGTCTGCAGGAATTAGCCGAGATCGCGGTTAACTCGATTCACCACGGTTTGGAGCAGGGATCTCCGTTAGTCCGGGAGCCACGCAGCGTGAGCGAAACCCTGCGGGCGACGGGTGCATCTTTCGTCACCTTGAAACAGGACGGCGCCTTGAGGGGGTGTATTGGTTCGCTCGAGGGGCGTCGCGCCTTGGCCGAGGATGTCGCGGAAAACGCGTTTGCGGCGGCATTTCGCGATCCCCGCTTTCCGGGCTTGAAACGAGGCGAGCTCGAGGTGACCATCGCCGAAGTCTCGGTCCTCTCCCGCCCGGTTAAGCTCGAGTTCGACGACGAACAGGAGCTCTTGACGCGATTGCGGCCCGGGATCGACGGACTTATCGTCGACCACGCCGGCCGGCGCGCGACCTACCTGCCTAGCGTGTGGGAACTGCTGCCCAATCCGGAGTCCTTCATCGACCAGCTACGGCGCAAAGCGGGTATCGAAGTCGACGTAGACCTTACTGCCATAAACGTGTCCCGCTACACGGTGCAATACTCGGATCTGGTCCATCTTGCACCCTGAGGCGACGGCTGAAATCTGGACGAGCGTTAAATAACCGCTCGGTATTACGAGACAGATTTCAAAACTCGACCGCGAACGATTCACCTTGCCAGGCTTTCGGCCTTGCGGCGCGCGCTAGCGGCCTGCACGGACTTTCCCTGCGCTGTTTCAATGTCGGCGATCAATCTCAATGCGGCCGCTTGTTCGCCCGGGCGTGCCGACGCAAGCGATAAGGCCCGTTGTGCAAGTTCTTCGGCCTGCTTCAGGGTCCCCCGGCGATAGTGCGTGAAAGCGAGCTGGGTCCAAAGACTCGAGTCGTTTGGCGAGAGCTTCAGTGCGCGTTCGAGCGCCGCTTGCGCGCGGTCCCACTCTCCCCTCCCCGCCAACTGCATCGCCGCGGCCACCAGGCTTTGAACGGCCACATTTTGCGGCAGTGGTCTCCGATCCAATTCTTCTGCTTTGGCAATTTGGATCCTTGGATGTGCCACGCCGCCCCTCGCCGCAGAGGCTTCGATGTCCAAAGCGTCGGTCCGGGCGACCGCTTCTTGCGCGGAAACATCTGGCGAGCGGACCCTCTCTTCAATCGGTACCGCGTTTCTGGGTTGCAAAGCCGGGCCAGCACAACCCGCCAGCACGACGGCTGTCACAAGATAGACAACGATACGATCGACGGCTGTATTCAACGAAAAATATCCCTGATGCGATCGAAGAATCCGCGCCGGATCTTGGTTTCTGGCACAGCATCGGTGCAGTTCGGCCCGTGGGGGATCACACTCGCTTCGTGCACCGGAATGAGTTCGCCACCTGAACATTTTGTATCGATTATCGTACCCACGGCTAAGTTCACGCGCTGCCATTTGACGTCGCTTGGAAGATCGAGCTCGAGCGGGCGCAACCCGGCCTCCTTCATCGCCGCGGCCCAGATCCGAAGCGCACCACCGCTTCCAGTCAGGTCGGTCGGCTTGTTGTCATCGCGCCCGACCCATGTAACGCCGAGCCGGTTCGCGCCGAATCCGGCGAACCAGCTGTCGCGATAATCATCGGAAGTACCGGTTTTACCCGCCAACGGTTGAACGCCGTCCAACTGACGCAAAAGATTACGTCCAGTTCCCTCCGCAATGACGCGCGACAAAGCATAGCGCATGATTGCGGCGACCGCGGGCGTCATCAACCGTTTGAGCTTGAGCTCATATCGGTTGAGCTTGCGTTGGGACCGATTGGTAACGGCGGTAATCGCGCGCAGCGGAATCCTAAACCCGTCGTTCGCGATGATCGTATACATCTCGGCGAGCCGGAAGGGGGACATTTCGACGGCGCCGAGAAAAATCGAAGGATACGCCCGCACCTCCTCGCTGCCGCGGAGCCGCTCGAGGTATTTCGCAACGTTTTCAACGCCGAGCTTCATACCCAGATCCACTGTCGCGAGATTAAGCGAGCGGATCAAGGCGTCCAGCATGCTTACTTCGCCATGTTCACGACCGTCGAAATTCCTGGGCTGCCAGACCTTGCCCTGGGCGTCTTTCCACGTCTTTTGAGCATCGGTTAGTTTCGTTGCCAGCGAAAAGCGTTCGGGTTGCGCCAGTGCGTAGGCATAAATAAACGGCTTGATCACCGAACCGACGGGCCGGCGTGTGTCCAGCGCACGATTGAAACCGGCGTAAGTCGGGTTGCGATCGCCGATCATCGCGAGAATTTCTCCGCTGCTTGAGTCCGCGATGATTACGGCTACCTGCAATCCTTGCTGGTGTGTCGTACTCTCTATTTTCGTAATAGTTTCGTGTACACCCCTTTCCGCCGCCTGCTGTATGTCGATATCGATCGTCGTGAAGACATTCAGACCGGCGATTTTCAGATCTTCGGGCTGATAGTTACGTAATAGCTGCCGTTTGACCAGTCCCATAAACGACGGGAAATCAGTGTCTCGATCACGTGCACGCGAACGTAATTCGAGCGGTCTGCGGCGCAGAGCATCGGCAACACGGGAACTCAATAATCTGCTTTTTTCGAGTATCGAAATCACCCTATTGCGGCGGCGACGCGCAGCATCTGGCTTACGTCTCGGATCATAGATTGACGGACCCTTGATCATGCCAATCAACGTGGCCAACTCAGCCATGTCGAGTTCAGTCAGCGGTTTGGCGAAGTAGAATTCCGCAGCCAGTTCGAACCCGTGGATTGCTCTATTGCCGTCTTGGCCAAGGAATACCTCGTTGACATAAGTTTCGAGAATCGCCTCTTTGGTGTAACGGCGATCAATGGATATCGCCATCAACATTTCGTTGAATTTTCGCGCCAGTGTTCGGTCCCTCGTCAAGTACAAATTCTTGACCAGTTGCTGGGTAATCGTACTGCCACCCTGTACGAATCTGAGCGCTCGGAGGTTTGCCCACATGGCCCGCGCAAACCCAATCGGATCGACGCCGTAATGCGATAAATACCGGCGGTCTTCGACGGCTATAAGAGCGGCCACAAAATCCGCGTCGATTTCGTCGAAGCTGAGTAATTTGCGGTCTTCGTAACGCCGCGGATTGATGCGCCCTATTTCGGGGGGCTCGAGGCGCATGAGATTAATAGCCAGGCGGGTTTCCGCGTCGGTAATAGACCTTATCTCGCCGTCGTCGAAGGCCACCAGGGCACGCCGCTCAGGTTCCGGCAAATCCCAAAACGCGTACCCCCTGGAACCAAATTCGACTTTGTCGGAGGAAACGGCGAATTGCCCGCGAGACGGAGCACCGTCCGTCCGCTGATATCCCAGGCGCTCAAGTTCTCGCTCGAACCGCTTTCTTGAAATTGGAGCGCCCGGGTAGAGTTCGATGGGGCGTGCGAATACGCGCGCTGGAAGCGCCCATCTTTTGTTCTCGAATGCTTGAGCTACGTCCCGGTCCAACCACAACCAGTATCCGGCAAAGACAATCGAGACCCAAAGAGCGAGATGTCGACCATAAAACAGCACGGTGCGGCGCGGACGCGGGGGCCGGCTGGTCTTCCGGATGGCGGAAATTGATCCCCGGCGTTTGCGTCCGTCACGGCTATTCCGACCGATGGCCATCTAGTGCTCCAACAACCTAATATTGATGGAACACTAGTGTTTGAAAGCAAGTTGAACAACGATAGGAAATCGTTTTTCAACATCCTGGTAGCCGGGTGACTTAGGAAATGTACGCAATAAAAAGCCCTTCCCCGGGTAGGGAAGGGCTTCAATCATCAAGCAGTTGAACTGCGGATTGTAACCGAACCGTCAGGCCCGGTTCGCCGGTGGCGGGAATTTCGTCTCATCGAAGCTTATGCTTCCGATCGTACTCCCTTTCCCACTTTCTTGCGAAACTCTCCACAGCCCTTTGCATGGCTGCGCGCTTCCTTTGCTCGGCTATCCTTTGCTTCGCTGCCTCTCTACGAGCTGCGAGTCGGGCGCGGACTTCGGCTTTCTTCGCCTGTATCCTCTCGCGCTCATCAGGTTGGCTGTCGCGCGCCGCTACTTTTTTCGTGCAGCTTTTCGTCTGCGCGGCGCTTTACGACGAGCCTTTTTCCTGGTTGCCTTTTTCTTGGCTACCTTCTTTTTAGCCCGCCGTTTCTTAGTTGGCTTCTTTTTGGCAGCTTTGCGTCGAGTGGCCTTCTTTTTGGCCGCCTTCTTCTTAGTTGCCTTTTTCCTGGTCACCTTGCGCCGAGTCGCCTTCTTCTTGGCAGCTTTGCGCCTTGTTGCCTTCTTCCTTGTTGCCTTCTTCCTTGTCGCCTTCTTCCTTGTCGCCTTCTTCCTTGTTGCCTTCTTCTTGGCTACCTTCCTCTTCTTGGCTACCTTCCTCTTCGCGGTTTTCTTTCTCCCCGCGGAGGCTTTTTTCCTCGTCGACTTCTTCTTTGCCGCCTTCTTTCTCGC
>JAYYZW010000088.1:0-10549 GCA_036339995.1 Pseudomonadota bacterium | reverse complement strand
CGCAGCATCGCCGATTTCATTCTGGCCTACGTTCGCTCCAGCAGGGACTTGCGCACCGCCTCCACAAAAGCATAAATTCTCCTCTATGAAAAAACGCGATCCCAGTTGCGCAGATGATTTCGATCATGCGTCGCTGACATGTGAAGAGGCCCTGTCAACGATTCTCGATCAGATCGATACGGTGGCCGGTACCGAGTGGCTCGCCGTTCGTTCCGCACCGGGACGGGTCCTGAGTGAAACCATCATCTCTCCCGTCGACGTACCACAGCAGACGAACTCGGCCATGGACGGTTATGCGGTGCGCGCCGACGACCTGTCCGAGACCGGTGAATCAAGTTTCAAGGTGATCGGCAGTTCGTTTGCCGGCAAACCCTTTGGAAAGGGCATCGGCGCGGGCGAAGCCGTTCGCATCATGACCGGCGGGGCCATGCCCGAAGGGTCCGACACGGTCATCATGCAGGAACACGCCGATGTGGCCGACGACGTCATAACGGCCGATTCCAATCACATGCGAGGCCAGAACGTGCGCGCGACGGGCGAAGATCTCGAACGTGGCCAGGTCGTCCTCGAGGCCGGGCACCGCCTGGCACCGGCGGACCTGGGCTTGATCGCATCTCTAGGCATCGGCGAGATTCGGGTATTCCGCAAGGTTCGGGTCGCCTTTTTCTCGACCGGCGACGAACTGCGATCGATCGGCGAGCCGCTGGGTCCGGGCGAAATCTATGACAGCAACCGCTATACGCTGTTCGCGATGCTGCAACGCATTGACGCGGAAATCATTGATATGGGCGTGGTGCGGGATACCCGGGAAGCGGTGGAAGCCGCGCTCGAACAGGCCGCCAGGGTCGCCGATGCAGTCATTACCTCGGGCGGCGTTTCGGTCGGCGAAGCCGATTACGTCAAGGAAGTTCTGAATGCCATCGGTGAAGTCAGTTTCTGGAAGGTTGCCATGAAACCGGGCCGTCCTCTCGCTTTCGGCACGATCGGAAACGCCCACTTCTTCGGACTGCCGGGCAACCCGGTGTCGGTGATGGTGACCTTCTACCAGTTCGTGCAGCCGGCGCTGCTCAAGATGGCCGGAAACCGGCAGCACACCCCGCTGCTTTGCAGCGCGCGCACGACGGCCGTGCTGAAGAAGCGGCCCGGCAGGACGGAGTACCAGCGTGGCATCCTGTCGCGGGGTGAAAACGGCGAATTACTCGTTTCGCCGACGGGCGACCAGGGCTCGGGGATCTTGCGTTCGATGTCCGTCGCCGACTGTTTCATCGTCCTGTCGGTGGAAAGCGGCCGCGTCGAACCAGACACCGTCGTTTCAGTACAGCCGTTCCACGGCCTGATGTAGGGGGGCCTAGGGGTCAGATCCCTTGCATCTACTTTTCAGCGGAGCGACGGTCGCCGCCCCAAGCATTGCGCGGGATTCTCCGCTTGAGCATGACTTCTCTTTGGGAATCAAATTGGGCATTACCAAGAGGCCAAGCTCGCTGCGTAGCTTGGCGTATTTCCTTTATCTGGATATCAGCCGGGCCCTCATCCACGAGCAAGCGATATATCAGCTGACGCGCTTGCGGTGACCTACCCAAAGAGCGATAGGTCTCATGCGGCACGAGGAAAGCTTCAATATCGCCCAAGGCATTGGGCCGATAACTCGACCACCGGTGGGTCGCGGGCGATCGCTCCATACCGGCCCGTACTGGGTTGAGTTCAATGTAACGATAACATTGCAGAACGTATTCGTCTGAATTGACGACGGTCGCTTTGTATCGACCTTCCCATAATGTGCCAGTCCGTCGATAACGGGCGTTTATTTGTTGGACGTAACGCCGACCCAGGTGTTGCATCATTCGCGGTATGCCATGTGCAGTCCTCGGGGTCGCCAAGAGATGGACATGATTAGTCATCAAGACATACGCGTGGATCTCACAATCGGTGTCCGCGGCAGCCTCCTCAAGTAGGAACAGGTAAGTATCTCGGTCTTCATCCTCGAAGAAACAGGCCTGGCGGTCATTACCGCGTTGAATGATGTACTGAGGTATTCCCGGTACGGGGAATCGTAACTGGCGCGGCATCGATGCAACTCCTTTGCATTGGATGATCCTTGTTTCCTTACAAGGCCCATTCAGAATAACAACTTATCGCCTTTTTTCGCAATCTTCGGGGACTTCAAGGGATCTGATCCCTTGAAACCGGACGCTAGGTTCAGATCTCGATTGCCATCCCGTCGTAAGACACTTCCCATCCCGCGGTTTCGGCCGCGGCCCGCTCTGGCGTGTCCGCGATCAGGATCGGATTCGTCGTGTTGATATGGATGAATACTTTGCGGCCGACGTCGAGGTCGGAAAAGGCCGCCATCGTGCCTTCTTCACCGGAAACACTCATATGCCCCATGCGTTTGCCAGTCTTCACGCCGACGCCGTCGCGGACCATTTCGTCGTCTACCCACAGCGTGCCGTCGAAGAATACGAGTTCGGCGCCGCGTAATCGATCGGCCAGCGCGTCGGTCATGCGCGCACATGCGGGCATGTAGAAAAAACATGTCTTTCCCTCTGCCCGCACTTCGAGCGCGATCGTATCCTCGTCAACTGTTCCGAAGTTTTCTCCCTGGCTTTCGTCCTCGAGCCAGAGAGCGACCTTGCCGGGGACGGCGAAAGGCAGAACGCTGATTCCTAGCGCACCGCCGTCCGGCCGCATGATCTCGAGTTCCTCGTTCAAGACCATGGATTCCCGCGTGACAAATTGGGGATTGAGTACGTTGAAGATCGAATTCGCTTCGAGCACCGACAGCACGCGACGTGTTCCGTAGAGTCTAAAGGCTTGCGATTCGCGCAGATTGAGCAAACCGGCTACGTGATCGACGTCGGCGTTGGTCAGCACGACCGCGTTGATGGGACTGTCTCGCAACGCCTGCCCGGGGTGCAAGATATCATTGTCGTTGATCTGCTGGCGCAGATCGGGTGAAGCATTGAACAGCACCCATCGCTCTCCATCACTACTGAGTGCGATCGACGACTGGGTCCGCTGCGGCGCCGCCGGATCCCGCTGCCGCGCGCGGCGGCTGTTAGGGTGGTTACAGTTCCACTGGGGATAGCCGCCGCCGGCGGCCGATCCCAATACACGTATGTGCATCGGATTGTCTCCTGGTCAAAGGTGAGTGGCGTCGAATAGACAAGGGTCAGGCGTCGAGAATCGATTTCATGCGACCGCTTGAAAGATTTTTTAGCGGCTGAATTCTTCCGACCGTCCAGGCGTATTGTTGGTGACCCATCTCTCGCCCGACGCCGCCTTTTCCTTTTTCCAGAACGGCGCCGAGGATTTGAGGTCTTCCATGATACTTCGGGCGGCTTCGAACGCATGTGCGCGATGCGCCGACCAGACAGCGACGAGCACGATCGGGTCGCCCGGCGCGAGTTCACCGACGCGGTGAACGATCAATACATCTTCCAGATTCCAACGGCTTACCGTTTCTTCGGCAATTTTCTCCAGATGCTTTTCCGTCATTTCGGGATAATGCTCGAGGGACATGGTATCGATCTGCTCGCCTTCGTTGAAATCCCGCATCGAGCCGACGAACATCGCCGTCGCGCCGATACGGCGCATACCCGCTCCGATCCGATCCTGATGCGCGCGGATTTCATCGAGCGGATCGAACGGTTCGGAGCTGATCCGTATTGTCATTTCAACCCCCGGTCACCGGTGGGAAATAGGCGACTTCGTCCTGGTCCTTCAATTCCTGCTCCAGGTCGCAATACGAATGATTCACAGCGCACAACACGCCGTCAGGCAATGCTTCGCCATCGGTGAGTTGACGCCATACGCTGCTTACCGTCATACCGGACTCGTGCGCACACTCAGCCTCGCGGCGTCCGACGGATTCGGCTAAACTCGCGAAAAACTTGACTTTTATCGGCATCGGCGTCGCGCTCTGCGGAAATGCGATAAGCTTTTCATACCGATCTATTCTACAACATGAAAAACGACGCCTTTAGGAACAGACCATGGCTGAACTGACACATCTGGATGCTGAGGGCCGCGCCCGCATGGTCGACGTGGGTGAAAAACCGTCGACCACGCGACGCGCGGTAGCGGAAGGTCGCATTGTCATGAAAGCCGAAACGCTGAACCTCATCGCCGAAGGCGGCCATAAAAAGGGCGACGTCCTGGCGGTCGCGCGTGTCGCCGGAATCATGGCAGCCAAAAAGACGGCCGAACTGGTCCCGCTATGCCATCCGCTGCAACTGACCCATATCGAAATCGAATTGACCCTCGACCGTGAAGCCTCGGCGATACGTTGTACCGGAACGGCGGTAACGCACGGACCCACGGGTGTCGAGATCGAGGCCTTGACGGCGGTTCAAATCGCCCTGCTGACCGTCTACGACATGTGTAAAGCAGTCGATCGCGGTATGGTGATCGCGGACGTTCGGCTGGTGTCCAAGACGGGCGGACGGTCGGATAACTGGGTAGCTGACGCGGAGACACCTTGATCCTCCAGCGGCCGGCTGCTGAACCAATAGGCGCTCATTTTGCCTTTACCTGTTCAGGCGTCGTCGCCACCTGCGCCGACTACGGCGATGGCTTCGATCTCCACTAAAAGATCTCTCAGTACCAGGCTCTTAACCTCGACGAGCGTGCTCGCGGGGCAGTCGCTTGGGAAGAATTCGCCAAAGACACTATCGTAAGTTGAAACCATCCCTGCAGCTCGCTGAACTAAGAAGCTGGTCACCTTGACCACGTCGCGCATCGTCGCGCCCTTTTTCGCGAGGACCGCCCGGATGTTCTCAAGCGCTCGTCGCGTCTGCACGGCTATATCTCCGGGCCCGATTACATGGCCATCGTCGTCGAGCGCCACCTGGCCGGAGACGTAGATCGTGGGCCCGATCTTGACGCCTTGAGAATAATGCATCTTCTGGTCCCACGCCGTCTCTCGATGAATCATTTCTTTATTCATGCTGCCTCCTTCGAAGCCCTCTCTATAAGCCGATAGGCGCTCGGTGTGACCTTGAGGACCGCATCGTCAAACACGACGACGGTGGTCCCGACTTCCTCGACAATGGCGGGGCCAGTTACGCTGTAACCAGCCGGTAAAGAGGCGCCTTGGTAGACCGGCGTCTCGACGAAGCCACCGCGGGTTTCGAAGAACACCGGCCGCGTTGGCGGACTCGTTGGTTCCTCAACGCCCTTCGCGCCGGCGTTCGTAGTCGCGGGTTGCCGAAGGTGTCCGGAGACGACACTCCCCACGGTGATCAATTCGCACAATGGATTATCGCGCTCGGCGTAGGCATACAGCGCTTCGTGCGCATCGTGAAATCGCTCGATGACCTCGGCTAAGAGGTCGGTCGTTACCGTCGTCATCGGCATGCTCACGCTACACTCGTATATCTGGCCTGCATAGCGTAAATCGAATCGCCGCACGATCTCGATGTGCTTTTGAGCGATCCCCTCCCGAGCCAACACCTCACGCCCTTGTTCTTCCATGCCGTCGAATAGTGCTTCCAACTTTGCTGGATCGGCATCGCTGATTCGGCATGGTGTCGAGCGCGTGTAACTATGGCGGAGATCCGCCACGATCTCCCCGAAGGCACAGAAGTTCGATGCCACTCGCGGTATGAGCACCTCCGCCAGGTCGAGCTCGCGTGCGAGCATCCATGCGTGTATGGGACCGCAGCCACCGCCGACGACCAATAAAAAACCGCGTGGGTCGTGCCCGCGCTCGATCGATACCTCGCGGATCGCGCGTGACATCGTATTGTTAACGACGGCATACACGGCGAGCGCCGCCTGTTCGAGAGAAAGGCCCAGGGGTGTGGCGATTTGTTCATGCAGGGCCCGCTCCGCGGGTTCGCGATGCAAGATGATCTGACCGCTCAGCGGCCGTTCCGCTTCGAGGTATCCGAGAATCAGATCCGCATCGGTCACCGTCGCGCGTTCGCCGCCCCTCCCGTAACACGCAGGGCCGGGATCGGCGCCGGAGCTGATCGGTCCGACTTGCAGCAAACCGCCGGCATCGACCCGGGCGATACTGCCCCCGCCGGCGCCGACCGCATGGATGTCTATCATCGGAATCCCAAGCCGGTAGCGGTGAAGATCGACGCCTTTGACCATATCGGGCTCGCCGTTGTGGACCAGACAAACGTCGAAACTCGTACCGCCCATGTCGACGGTAAGGAGATCCGTGCGGCCGTGTTGACGCGCATGGAATAACCCTGCGGCGGGACCGGCGGCGGGACCGGAGCCGAGTGCATAGACGGGCCGGCGCATGATTTCGCTGGCTGATGCGAGTCCGGCATTGGATTGCATAAAGCACACCGCACCACGGTAGCCCAAGGACTGCAAGAAAGACTCGACATCACGCGCATAGCGTTGAACGACGGGCCCAATATAAGCGTTAATTACGGTGGTGCTGGTGCGGTCGTACTCGCGGATTTCCGGTAGCACATCGACCGACAGCGAAACGTAGGTCTCGGGCAATTCCGCGGCGAGAATCTCGCCCACGCGGCGCTCGTGGGCCTCGTTGCGAAACGACCAGAGAAAGCATACTGCAATGGCTTCAACCTCATGCTGCCGGAATACCTCGATGGCCGCCCGTACATCGTTTTCCACCACCGCCTGGTGAATGAGTCCATCTTTGGTGACCCGTTCTCGAACCGGCTGTCGCAGCGTACGCGGCACTAAGATCGGCGGCGGAGAGTATTGCCAATCGTACCGGCGTTCTTTGGCGCCGAGCCTTATTTCCAGGGAATCGCGAAATCCCTCTGTGCACAGCAGTCCGGTACGCGCGCCTTTGTGTTCGAGCAGGGCATTGAGTGCCACCGTCGAACCGTGGACGACGAGTTCCGTTTGTTCGAGCAGTCGCGATACGCCGCAGCCGATTGTAGCTGCGAGATCGTCCAGACCTTCGGCGATGGATTTCGATGGATCAGTGGGGGTGGATAAGGTCTTCGCGATATTGACGCGGCCGTCAGCATCGATCGCAATGAGGTCGGTGAACGTGCCACCGACATCGATACCGAGCCGTATCGTCACGCAATGCTCCGATCGGCCGCCTCACGGCGGGCCGCCGTCGCGGCGGCGTCCACTTTGAAGGTTTCGGGATCGATCACCACGCCGTATTCCTCCGCCGCGCGCTCTACACTGACGAGTCCGGTTTGCACGTCCGACCGTACGGCTTGGACATCACGCTCGAACGGGTCACCAACGCCGCCGCCGCCCGGCGGATAAGAGTGGTAGACATCACCGGGAGACAACTCGACCAGGGCATGATGTTTGAGTTCTTCACGGCGCCCGTCGGCACGCACGACCCAGCGCCGATAGATGCGTTCGACATTGAGTTCGGAGCCAGCACCGGCCAGATTGGGCGGCGGGATAGCGACCCCTTCGCCGATGCTGGAAAGCTGGGTGGTGTGGCCGACCGGCTCGATCGCGTAGCGTCCGCCGAGCCCGCCGCGCCAACGACCGGGGCAGGCCGAATCAGGCTCGAACTCGTAGAAGTGCGTGTGTATCGGATATTCGTGTTCGGTCAATTCGATATCACCCGTTAGCATCGCGCCACCCGTGGCGACGGTGCCGATACAGTTCCATCCATCGAGGCCATACGAGGCACCGCCCCCGCCCATGAGACCGGGAATCGCTGACATTACGTAGATTTCATCATTGCGCGGATCGGATGCCGCCCAGATCGAAAAACACATGTGGCTGGAACCGGCGACACTGCGCTCGGGCAATGCTTTGCTCAAAGCGTCGCGTACCGATTCGACGATGCTGTCGAAGGGTGTGGTCGTGGACATTGAGCACGCCGCCGGCTCGACAGCGTTCAGCATCGTGCCGGGCGGTCCAAAATCCATTTCGATGGCTCGGTACGCGCCAGCGTTGTGCGGGATCTCTGGATCGATGTACGTGACGACGCCGAGCAGAATGGCGCTTGCCGTAACTGAGTAGTAACAATTGAAATAACTTGGCAACTGCGCACGGCTGTGCATGGCTACGCGCATATCGCTGCCGTTGATTCGAATTTCACAGTCGATCTGACTTTGGCCAGACCCATGCCCGTCGTCCTCGACCCATGACGTGCCCACATAACTGCCGTCCGGAATGCGCTCGACTTCTTTGCGCATCCGCACCTCGGCCGCGTCGAGCAGCGCCGTAATAGAGGTCCGAATCGTGTCAATACCATAACGCTTCACCAAGGCCACGAGTCTGCGCTCGGCGAGATCGACGGCGCCGATCTGCGCGCGGATATCGCCGCGCGTGTCGCGCGACGTGCGTACCGATCCCACGATGAGGTCGAAAATATCACGGCGCAATTTGCCGCGTTCTACGAGTTTGATCGGCGAGATACGCAGGCCCTCGGCATACATATCCTCGGCAAGCGGGTTGTATCCACCTGCAACCCCGCCGCCGGTATCTGAAAGATGCGCATTACACGCTGCCCAGAATAGCAACTCACCGTCGTAGAAAATTGGCTTGAGCGCGCAACAGTCCGGTTTGTGCGAACCGCCAGTGGCGGGGCAGTTGTGATACATCACGTCGCCAGGTTCGATCTCGCCAGCGAAATACCGCGATACCGACTCTGCGCTACCTTGCAGTGCACCCAGATGGACGGGAATGTCCTCACCCTGCATCAATTGCTGGGGTGTTGCATCGAACACGGCGTTCGAATAGTCGCGGGCAAGCTTGAGAACCGGCGAGCGACTCGTGCGATCGATGGTAATCCCCATCTCACGGGTTACTGACTTGAGCGTCCCATTGACAACGGCGAGGGTTACAGGATCGACAGCCGACGTCATTACGGCTTCACCTGAACGGTCATCTCGATCTCGATCGGCGCATCGTAGGTGAGTTCGTTCTGATACAAGGCCGCCCGGGCATGCCGGCCTTTTTCCTCACCGAACACCTCAACGAGCAGGTCGGATGCGCCGTTTAGTACCCACGGCGCTTCTTTGAAACCGGGAGCGGCGTTGATGTAACCGATCATCTTGACGATCCTGACGACGTCGTCGAGGTCGCCGATCACAGCCTTAATCATCGCAAGGTGGTTGATCGCCGCGTAGCGCGCTGATTGATACCCCTGTTCGATGGTGATGTCGCCGAGTTTGCCGACGATCGGCAGGACGTCCTCGTCATTTTCGTTCGGCACCGTGCCGACCGTACCTGCAACGTACAGGATCTCTCCGACTTTAACGCCGGCGAGGTAATTCGCGACGGCCTTGGGCGGCCGCGGCAGCGTGATACCCAATTCCGCCAGCCTGGCTTCGACCTTACTCATCGACGCTGTTCCCCGCTGGCTCTGTCAACTTAAACGATCTTAGTCGAATTCGTGCAGCTTAGATTGTTTCTAAGATATTGATTGTTGGTTCCTGCGAGCACTCGATCCGATCGAAAACCCCAGAAATCTAGTTGAGTTGACAAAGCCGGCAAGATTTCGCGGTGCTGCTGTTGGCCCACTCTTTCGAAACCCTGACCGGCACGGGCCGCCGGCGACCATCGATTAAGTCCTGAGCCCGCCTGTCTCCCGGCGCAGCGGCGAACGACGGTGTCGCACGCGAGGTCAAATCTGGGTTACTCAGAGCGACGCATGTACCGTGCGCTGGGCATTTCCCGCTCATTGGTTCGATACACACCTCAACCGAGGGACGACGAATCGGCGTTAACACGCTCGATTGTGGGGTTGGCGGGGCAATATGGCCGTTACGGTTACCGGCGTGTCCACGCGCTGCTACAGGCGCAAGGTTGGCAGGTCAGTTTATTCAACAGGTAAGGTGGATATATCGGACGTCCTTAGATACCTCTGGACCTAATCGTACTTAACATACTTGAAACTACAATTATTATTTAACTACACGATTTTGTTAATATTTATTATTTGACAGGTATCAAATACCGTCAAAAATACCGTCACTAAATCGTCGCTGAACGCTCACTCAACCCTTCGATAATACCCTCGGCCTAAGTGCGCCGGGCGTTGTTTTCAACTCCAAAGCACTGTTTCCCCCTACTCTCAGCGCTGTATGCACCGTAATCCATTCTCGGCGTCAGCTCAGTTGTCCCGTTTAGAACCGCCAGCGCAGGGCCGCCAGGCCCCCATGACTCTGGTAATCACTGCGCCCGTCAAACGCATACTTGAACTCCACCGAGACGTGCGCTGTCGGTGCCGCCGTCAGCCCGACACTCCCGCGATAGACAAACTCATCCGGCTCGGCACCCCGCGTGCCAAACGCCGCACCACCGCCCACCAGCGTACTCGTCACCAGCGGCCGGTCCGTCATGACGTCGTAGCCCACCCCACCCGCCAGTGACAGGGCATAGGTACCCTCCCGACCGAAGGTGTAGGTACCAGTACCGTCCAACCCGACGATGAGTGAATCCTCAGTGTTGGAGTTGACAGTGAGGTTCAACGCCCCAGCACCCCGCTCGCTGTAACCCTCGTCATCAATATAGGTATAACGCACACTCAGCACCGGGGTGAAGGTGAACGCATCACTGATGCGATAACGACTCCCCATCCCGGTGTAGACCTGCGTGAAGACACTCTCGTAATCCCCACGGGCCACACTGT
>JAYYZW010000087.1:0-21450 GCA_036339995.1 Pseudomonadota bacterium | reverse complement strand
GGTGCGCAAGTCCCTGCTGGAGCGAACGTAGGCCAGAATGAAATCGGCGATGCTGCGCGGATCATCTAAGTCGAGAATCGGGACGGGGACCGATGGCGGAGGCTTTTGATTGGTCGCAAGTGCGATGATGGAGTCCGTCTCCCGGCACAGGATGTCGGTGCCGAGTTCGGCCCGGTGGACTTCGATTTTCGGAATGACCGCGAGCTTGAACCCCTCCACCAACACGAGGTCGAGCTGATCGATCAGCATTCGATTAGCCATTTCGCTTAGGCCTTGTTCGACGTTCGCGTCGGTTTCCACGATCAACGCCCAGCGTCCGGCGCCGCCGATCATCATCTGCGCCGCGCCGGCTTCGCGAAGCAGGCGGCTGTCCTTGCCGGGTTGATCAATTTCAAAAGGATGATGGGTGTGCTTGATACAGCCGACACGCAAGCCGGCTTCCCGCAGGAGTGGAATGACCGCAGTCAGCAACGCCGTCTTTCCCGTTCCGCTCGGCGCGATGAACCCGAGCAGGGGCGCGCCCTGGTGATCGGTGATCATGAACTGCTCAGGCGAAGCTCGGCCCGTGCAAGCTCGTCGAGCGTGTTGATGTTCATGAAATCTTCATTATCGGCGCCGAAATCGACTTCAGCTACGCGGTGACCTGCGTACCAGGCGTCGACCTTGTGCCCTCCGCTCGCAAGATATTGCAATAGGGAATCCTTGAGATCGGTAACCAGTAGTGCGAACACGGGTTGCAGCCGCGTTCCGGTGCGCACCACACTGATTTCGGCGTCTTTTTCGACCAGAGCCCGCCATAATCGATCGACCATGTTGCTCGGAATGAACGGCGTGTCACACGGGGTGATCGCGAGATGGGGCGTCGTCGCGGCAGCCATGGCGGCGGCGAACCCGGCCAGCGGACCCGCGTGGTCGTCCGTCGCGTCTGCCAGGACGCGTGCGCAGTGTCGTCGATAGTCTTCCATATGCCGATTCGCGGAGATGACGACCTCGTCCACCTGCGGGCGAAATCGATTCAGCACGTGAACCAGCAGGGGGCGCCCCGCCAATGTGACGAACCCCTTGTCGGCACCCTGCAAGCGACGCCCGCGTCCGCCGGCCAGGATACACCCCGTGATGGCCCGGGTCGTGCTCGACATCTCGACTCCTAGCAGCCTGTTGGACTTAGGGAATCGCAGTGGAGCGGGTGGGAGAGCAGTCTGAGAGGTGTCATGGTTTGAGGAGAATAGTGGGTCTATTTAACGAGAACCATGGCACATCTGGACCGCTATCCCAACGCCCAAGTCAATTCTTCCTAAGTCCGACAGGCTGCTAGTGTCCTGTCCCGGAATAATTTTCAATCAATCGCGCAGGACTCGAGGCGAATGATGAAGCTTGTCGGGGCACGAGCGTCCGGTTTCACAGAGATGGTAGCCGGGCGGGGCGGCGGCGCCGTCAACCGCCGGTGTGACTCATGTGTCGGAAGATGAGGGTTTGTTCGCGCAGGTTGAAATCATGCCCCTTGGGCTTGATCGCCATGCTGTCGACGATCGCGCGTTTGACGACGTTGAGGTCGCCCGGGTTGGAGCGCCGGATATGTTTTAGATCGACCGAGTGTTCCTGGCCCAGACAGAGCAGAAGACGTCCTTCGACGGTTAGTCTCACACGATTGCAATCATCGCAGAAGTTGTGACTGTGCGGTGAGATAAAGCCAATCCGCGTACCGGTTTCGGTGATCCGGAAGTACTTTGCTGGACCGCCCGTGCTTTCGGTTGTGGGCACGAGCGTATATCGGCGTGACAGATCTTCGCGTATTTGATCGCTCGAGTAATATGCTTCGGCGCGGTCGTGATCGCCGATTACGCCGAGTGGCATCTCCTCAATAAAGGAGATATCCATATCCCTGCTGCTGGCGTATTCCACCAGCGGGATGACTTCGTCGTCATTTCGGTTCTTGAGGATGACTGTGTTGATCTTGATCTTGTCGAAATTGCAGGCTCGGGCCGCCTCGATGCCCGCCAGCACGCGGTCGAGTTCACCGATGCGGGTGAGCCTGCGAAAACGATCGGGATCGAGCGAATCCAGGCTGATATTGATGCGGCGCACCCCTGCGTCGCGGATGTCGCCCGCCATGCGTTCGAGTTGGGATCCGTTCGTGGTCAGCACGAGTTCCTTGAGTTGCGACAGCCGCCCGAGATCGCAAATGAGCTTGATGACATTGTTTCTGACCAGCGGTTCGCCGCCCGTCAATCTGATTTTCTTCACACCCAGTTCGGCGAACGCCCGACCGACGAATGCAAGTTCTTCGAGCGTCAAAATGCGTGCGCGCGGCAGGAACTGCATTACTTCGTCCATGCAGTACACACAGCGGAAATCGCAGCGGTCAGTGACCGAAATGCGCACGTAATCGACCACTCGTCCGAAACGGTCGACGAGTTGCGTGGGAAACGCCTGGGTCTGGTTCATGTGCTATGAGATCGGTCTAGGGTGTAAGAACGTCAAGTGAGGCATCATATCATCTGCCAATTCCGGAGTTCATGTGTTGGTTCGCGAATTGCCCGTAGTTTCACCAGCGCGTCTCGCGTAGTCGTATTTCTAATGGTCCATGTCGAGCCCCGCGTTTTTAATGTGCAATCGCGCGACCTTCCCTTCGGTTGGGTTGCGGATCGAGCAGGAGCAGGAGTAGGAGTAGGAAAATGAGGCGGCGCGGCTAGCCTGCGGCATCATGACGGTCCGCACCGCGCGCTGCTGGGATGTATAAACTATCGTTCGATTGCCACCTAATCCGCCTTCTCGGATTCAACGTCACTGATCGGGATACAGTTACAATGTCCTTGCATAGGCCATATTGATTGAACCCGCGCCCGGTAAACGTCAAGTTCTTGAACACTCAACTTCTGAATCGCCGCATCACCGTCATTGCCTTGCTCGGCTTTGCTTCGGGTCTGCCCTTGGCATTGAGCGACAGCACCTTGCAGGCGTGGTTGACTGAAGAGGGCGTGGAAATTGCGACGATCGGGTTTTTTTCTCTGGTGGGCATCCCCTACGTCTTCAAGTTTTTATGGGCGCCGATGCTCGATCGCTTTCAGCCCGGATGGCCCGGCCGAAGACGTGATTGGACTTTAGTCACGCAAATCGCATTGGCCGTGCTTTTGGCGTATGCGGGGATCACCAATATGGCGACCGGCCCTCTCTTGTGGCTCGGTATCGTTGCTGTGGCGATAGCCTTCATGTCAGCGTCACAGGACATCGCGATCGATGCCTACCGTACGGAAATTCTGACGGACAAAGAGCGCGGCTTCGGCGCGGCTGTCCATGTGATTGGCTACAGAGTGGCAATGCTTGCCTCGGGAGCCGGTGCGTTCATCCTTGCCGATCATTATGGATTTCCCAATACCTACCTGATCATGTCCGGGTTGCTCTTGATAGGAATTGTGGCAAATATTGCGGCGCCGGGGGTGCCGGAGGGAATCGCCGTACCACGTACGCTCCAGGAAGCCGTGATGGAGCCATTTCGAAATTTTTTCAAACGCGATGAAGCGCTGATGCTGTTAGCGCTGATTTTTCTATACAAAATTGGTGAAGCTTTTGCGGGCCGGTTTACAACGGTTTTCCTGTTACGCGAACTTGGTTTCTCATTGACTGATGTCGGAGCGATTTCTAAAGGCTTGGGCTTTTTTGCAACCGTTTGTGGCGCCCTTTATGGGGGCGCGCTGATGTACCGACTGGGGCTTTACCGATCGTTACTCATATTCGCCTGGTTGCAGGCCGTCACGAACCTCGGGTTCTGTGTGCTCGCCGTGATCGGAAATTCTTATGTCGCGCTGGTCGCCGTGATCGGCCTGGAGAACCTCACAGGGGGAATGGGTACCGCCGCTTTCGTCGCCCTGTTGATGGCGGCGTGTGACCGACGCTACACGGCGACGCAGTACGCCATGCTGACCGCGGTTGCCAGCCTGGGGCGAGTTTTCGCCGGACCGCCGTCGGGTCTGCTGGTGGAGTCGATCGGGTGGCCCGTCTTCTTCTTCTTCACTTTCCTGGTGGCCTTACCTGCCATCGCGATCCTTATCGCCCGACGCACATTGGTCGAATCGCTGGATGTCGACCACGCTGGCGCTACATAGGCTTGCCGAAAAACAGGTGATTCGGCAGCCGTTGTACGCGAAGGGTTTTTGAAATGACAAGGAAACGTCGCCTTAGCTTTCCCCAGGCGCGTCGCATTGCTTTAGTCTCGGACAGCCATGGTCTGATCCAGGAAGACGTGCTGCAGGCGATCGGCACTGCCGACGTCATTGTGCATGCCGGCGACGTCGGCAGCAGTTCAGTGCTGCGGCTGCTACGCGAGGTCGCGCCGACGGTAGCGGTCCGGGGCAACAACGACACCGCGGACCGGTGGTTTCCGTCAGAATGTTGCGATCTGGAAGACCTCGAAGAAGTCATCGAAATTTCGCTCAAAGGCGGTTCGCTAGTCGTGGTTCATGGCCACCAATGGCCCAGGGTCGCAACGCGTCACCGTAAGATCCGCGAACGCTTTGTGCGCGCGCAGTGCGTGGTCTATGGCCACAGCCACCGGCAGGTGATCGACCGTGACACGATGCCGTGGATCGTGAACCCCGGTGCGTGCGGACGGTCCAGGGCGTACGGCGGTGCATCATGGCTGGGCCTGACGACGGGATCTGATGCATGGCGGATAGCGGTCGAGGATTTTGCTTGAGTATGGACGCGGGATGGAGCAAGGGTATTAGGGAACCTGTGAAACAGTCATGACAGGTGTCTTGCGCCTGAAATCGCGGAGCCTTACGTTACGAATTTTGCCAATAGCCCCCGCCATTGCCTGCGATTCGTGCCTTGCTCTGCACGATTTCATGCACCATTCACACGCACTATGACTTATTCAGAGGTTCCTTAGCCGGCGAACCGACATTCAGCAGTCTCGAACAATCGTCGATTCGCGCCGCTGCCGCGCAGGCGCTGGGCGAAACCCTCGCTCCGGCGGTCACCTTCCGACGAACTTCGCTGCATCCGCCTGCGTTAGCAGGTCGACGGAATCCGTGATAGCGTGCCCACCGGAATAATATCAATCGCGCGGAACTGCGGCACTAAGGGGAGATCAGCATGGTCGGCGTTCTGTTGCTATTTGTCGGAGCAGTGCTCCTCGTCAACGGCATGGGCGGTCTCGGCCGGGTCGAACCACGCTCGATGGCGGTGTTGAACTTCATGGTCGGCGGACTCGCGCTGGTGGCGAGCCTGCTGCAGTTCATTCGCGCGGAGGAGCCAGCCGATTTCATGGTGGTGGCGGCTTTTTTCCTTTTCGCGTTCACCTACCTCTACGTCGCCGTGAGTATCTGGTTCGATCTCGATATGAACGGCTTCGGGTGGTTCTGCTTTTTCGTTGCATTGACCACGGTTCCGTTTTCGATCGACCGTTTTCAGCACGACGATCCGAGATTCGGAACCTTCTGGCTGATCTGGGGAGTTCTCTGGTACCTGTTTTATCTCGCGAACGTGCCGCAGAAGGACTTCGGCAAGGCCCTGCCTTACACCGTGATCGGGGTCGGGGTATTCACCTGCTGGATCCCGGGACTGCTGATCCTGACGGACAACTGGTAGAACCTTTCCTTTTGGGAGCCGCATGAAATCCCGCATGTTTTCGATCATCGCCACCGCTGTTTTCATCCTGGTCGTAATGTACGCCGGGTTGGGTTGGTGGTCGCACCAGCCTCGATTCCGTGCCACGGGGCTTACGGACGGGCGGCTGGCCGCTTGTCCCGCCTCACCCAATTGCGTCTGCAGCGAACCTAAAGTCGCTGACGACAGTAAACATTCGATCAAACCCCTACGCCTCGAAACGGGCGGGAAGGAAGCGGCGTGGGCCGCGGTCGTCGAGGTCGTCCGCCAGATGGGCGGGCGAATAGACACTGACTCCGGGACCTATCTTCACGCCACCTTCGTCAGTCGGATCTTCAGATTCGTCGACGATCTGGAGTTGCAGTCCGACGGCGAAAGTGTGCAGGTGCGCTCGGCTTCGCGGGTAGGTTATTCGGACTTGGGCGCCAACCGCAAACGCGTGGAATCTTTGAGGAGTAAACTGCAGGGGGGTCTTTAGCGCGATTCGAATCCGTGCTCATTCATTAACATGGACGGATCTACGCCAGCCGCGCATGGATGGCGTGCATCGAACGGGAGCAAAAAAACCAGCAAGGCGCTCACGATCAAGGCCAGCGCGCCGCCCGTAATCCACAGCCAGTTCGAGCTGCCGCCGCCCGTTTCGCTGTCGGCAACCACCGCTTCCGCTTCCTGACCTCCGGGGTTCAAGATCTCCTCGAAATTTTGAAAGAACTCCGCAGCCAGCTTCTTCGACGTCTTCTCTACCAGGTGTCCGCCGAGTTGGGCGAGTTTGCCGCCGATGTCGGCCTTGACCTCGTAGTGCATGATCGTGGCCTCGCCGTCCTCGACCAGGCGCACCCGCGAAACGATCTTGGCGTGGCCCGCCGGCCCACCTCGGCCTTCGCCGGTCAGGGTATAGGATTCGGGCGCCAGGACCTCACTGAGCCTTACCTGACCTTTGAAGCGCGCCTTGAGCGGGCCGAGCTTGGTACTCAAAATTGCCGTGAATTCGGTGTCCGACTGGGCTTCCATTTCCTCGCAGCCCGGAATCGCCTGCTTCAGGATCTCGACGTCGTTCAAGGCGGCGAATACCTTGGGACGCGGCGCATTGATGCGAATTTCTTCTTTGAGTTCCAAGATTGAATGCCTCGGCTTAGCTGAACGGAGCCGGCGAGTTTTACGACTATGGTCTTGTCTTTACTGCCGGCTTTCCTGAATTTTCTTCCAGATGCGGTCGGGTCTGAGTGGCAGTTCCGTGATCTCCACACCGAAGGCTTGGAGGGCGTCACACACCGCGTTGGTCACGGCGCCGGGGATGGAACTCGGCCGGCCCTCGCCGATCCCACGCGTTCCCAGGGGTGTATAAGGGCAGGGCGTTGGCGCGTAAGTGACCTCGATGTCGGGTACGTCTGCCGCCGTCGCCATCTTGTAATGCTCGAAATCAGCCGTCAGCTGCTGGCCTTGTTCGTCGTAGATGAATTGCTCAAACATGGCGTTTGACAGGCCTTGCACGATCGCGCCGTGCATCTGACCGTCGACGATGAGGGGATTGATAACCTTGCCGACGTCTTCGCTGGTGACCCAGCGCTTGATGTCGAAGGCACCGGAGTCGATATCGACTTCGACGATACAGCAGTCCGCGTTGAAACAAATCATCGGCTTGTCGGCCTCGAAGAAGGCCGTTGTGTCAAGCCCACCGACCTCGCCTTCTGGCAGGTTGATGGGCCACATCACGATGCGTTCTACGGCGTCTCGAAAAGACTTTCTCTTGTCGGTATCGCCGAGATAGATGATTTCGCCCGCCTTGAACTCGAAGTGGTGCACGGATGCCTCGATCTGCAGGTCGTGGGCGAGGATGCGCGTGATCTTATCTTTCAACTCTTCGCAGGCCTTCGCGACCGCGCTGACGAAGTAGGAACCCGCCCGCGCGCCGATCGTTCCCGAACCGAACGGCGTGGTCCCGGTATCGCCGGTGGTCACTGTAACGTCGTTCGGACTGATACCGAAGATCGAGGCGACGGCCTGGGCGGTCGTCGTCTCGTGCCCCTGGCCCCCCGGCGCGTCGCCACCGTAGACGCGTACCTTGCCGCGCGGATCAAGCCTGACCGTGGCGGCGCCGTAACCCGGTTGATTCTCCATCGGGACCATAAGCTCGGAGGCGACGCCGGACAACTCCACGCCGCAGCCGAAGCCGATGCCGAGATAGCGACCCTGTTCCCGGGCCGTCGCCTGCTCCCGGCGAAACGCGCTTAAGTCTATCTGCGCCATCAGGTTGTCCCAGACCTTGATGAAGTCCCCGCTGTCGTAATACTCGTTGGTGACGGAGGTGTAGGGTAGTGTGGAGACCATGTTCTTGCGCCGTATATCCGACGGCTCCATGCCGAGCCGATGCGCGACCATGTCGATGGCGCGCTCGAGCGCGAAGCGAGTGGGGAAATGGCCGAATGCCCTTGACGGCGTCAAGGACGCCTTGTTGGTCGTCGCCACGCGCAGCTTGATGTCGGCTTTCGGCCAGGTGTACGCATTCGGCATTTCGATCGCGCCCAGGAACGGCATGACGAAACCCCAGTAGACACCAGTGCAGCCGATACCGTTATCGGCAATCCCACGATTGCGGAGCGCCAGCAGCTTTCCGTCCTTGCTTGCGGCGATCTCGAGATCATTGATCTGATCGCGTTCCTGGCCGACGTTCATGAGGCTTTCATAACGCGACTCAATCCACCGTACGGGCCGGCCGAGCTCTCGCGCGGCGTGCGCGATGATGACGTTTTCTCGGTAGAAGGGTGCTTTCACACCGAACCCGCCGCCCTGGTCGCGCGGGGCGATGACGCGGACTTTCTCCGCAGGGATGTCCAAAATATCGGTCAGGGCTAGGCGGTCGATGTGAGGACGTTGCGTCGTGATGTAGGCGGTGAGTCCGTCGGATTCGTCCCAGTCGCAAAGCACCCCGCGCGGTTCCATCGGGGTTATGCCGGTCCGATGGACGCGAAAGCGTTCTTTCACGACGACGTCGGCTTGCTGGAATATCGCTTCGACCTCGATGTCGTTTTCTCTCTGTTCGTCCTCGGTTTCTCCGCCGGTGAAGGTCATCGCGAAAATTTCATTCGTGCCGTCCGCTTCGTGTACGATCGGTGACTGCGCCTCGAGCGCTTGTTCCGGATCAAGCACGGGCGGCAATTCCTCGTAGTCGACGTAGACGCATTCGGCAGCGTCAACGCCAACATATTTGTCGCGTGCAACGACCAGCGCGACGGGCTCTCCGTGAAACTTCACCTTGTCGATGGCCAGCGGCCAATAAGTCGGAAATTTACCAGGCAGGTTGGGAAGCAGTACGGGCTGCGACATCGACTTCATGGTGTCCTTGATATCCGCTCCCGTGTAGACCGCGACGACGCTCGGCATGGCTTCCGCCTCGCTCGTGTCGATGCCCTTGATGCGCGCGTGCGCGTATTCGCTGCGTACGAAGACGGCATGGAGCATCCCCGGTAAAACGATGTCGCCCAGGTATTTCCCGGTGCCCTTGATGAGCCGCAAGTCCTCCTTGCGGGCCAGCGGTGCACCCAGCCAATCCCCGCCGTTGTCCATTGGATTCATGGCCATGATCTGTGTCCTCGTTCAAGCCGTTTAGCGCATCGCCTCGGCCGCCGCGCGAACGGCCCTGACGATATGGACATAGCCCGTACAGCGGCACAGATGACCCACCAGCCCGTGGCGGATCTCTGCGTCCGTAGGGTTTGGATTTTTGCGCAGGAATTCGTCCATGTTCATTAGGATACCCGGGGTGCAGAAGCCGCATTGCAGGCTGTGATGTTCGGTGAAAGCTTGCTGTAGGGGCGTAAGCTCCTTGCCGCTCAGTCCTTCTATCGTGGTTATCTCATGGCCGTCGGCCTGCACCGCGAGCATGAGGCAACTTTTCACGGCCGCCCCGTCCAAGTGAATGGTGCACGCGCCGCAGACGCCTTCGAAGGTGCAGCCGATATGCGTGCCGGTCAACGCAAGCTGGTCGCGCAGGAAGTCGACCAGCACCAGCCGCTCGCTAACGGTTTCCTCGTAGGCCGTGCCGTTGACGGTGACGTTTATCGTTTTCACTGGATCGACCCCTAGTGCTTAAGCGCGGGCGCGCTCGAATGCGGTTACGGAGACCGTGCGACCGAGCGTGCGAATGAGATTCTTACGGTAGTCGGCATCGGCCGACAGGTCGGAATGCGTGTCAGCGGCTTCGGCAATCGTACTCATGGCCGCGTCGACGGACGCTGGGTCGCCGTCCGAGCCGACCAATGCAGCTTCCCCCGCCACTGCGCGCTGAGTTCCGTCGGCAAGCCCCGCGAGTGCAATGCGCGCTTGCTCGCAGCGTCCGTTGCCGTCGAGCGTCACCAGCACGCAGACGCCGACGACCGGCAGCGCGTCGGTTACCTGGCCCCATTTCTTGTAGGCGCTGCCGCTGCGCGGTGCGGGCGCCGGCCATGACACGGAAATTAGGATCTCATCGTCGCCGCGCGCGGTTTCGAGCGGGCCCAAGAGAAAATCGTCGGCGGCGAGCGTGCGCTTCGTACCGTCCGCCGCCATCAAGTTCAACTGTCCGTCGAGGGCTAAGACCACTGCCGGCGTACAGGCGGCCATGTAATTCCAGCACAGGCTGCCGCCGATGGTTCCACGGTTCCGCACCTGGCGGTCGCCAACGCGGCTCGCGGCATCGCGCAGCGCCGCGAACGCGCCGTCGATGGTCTCGTCTTCGACCACGTCTACGTAGCGCGTCATGGCACCGATGGATAGGCCGCCGTTGCTCCGGTCGATACCTTTGAGATCTGCGAGATCCTGGAGGTCGATGACGCACCGCGTACGCATCATGCGCGATTTGATGGCCTGCATTACGCTCTGGCCGCCCGCGAGAAAAATTGCTTCCCCGTCATCGTAGCGGGCGGCCGCGCTCAAGGCGTCGGCGACGGAACGCGGGCGCACGTATTCTTCTATCGTGGCCGGAAACATGGATTTCCCCCCAAGGCGTGATTATTGTTATCGGAGTCCGCGCGATTGTAGCACCGCGGTTGGCGGCTGCACTTGCGTCGGCGAGGTTACCGACCGTTAAATGGCGAGTCGGTCCATATTGATCAAAAAAGAGAGATCAGCGGGATTGAATTACTCGATCGAATGCGTGGTTGCAGCGTCCAACCACCTCGGTGAAGGCCCGGACTGGGATATGGAGGAGGGTGCTTTGCGCTGGGTGGACGGCACGGGTCGACGGGTCGGCAATCCGTCCATCAAGTTACGCGGCTATCCCGGACAGGAAAGTGTTTCCATAACTGCATGCGCGAATGCATCGACATCGTCTTCGGTGGTGTCGAACGAGGTCAGCCAGCGGGCGATCGACGCCTGCTCGTCCCAAGTATAGAAATAGCAAAGCTGCTGCAGCGACTCGATCGCGCCGCGCGGCAGTCGCGGAAAAAGCATGTTGCATTCCACGGGGCAGACGAATTCGACGCCGTTAACGTCGCTCATGGTGCCCGCAAGACGCGACGCCATGGCATTGGCATGGCTTGCGAGCCGGCGCCAGAGCTCGTCTTCCATATAGGCCAGGAACTGCGCAGAGATAAAACGCATTTTCGAAGCGAGCTGCATCGCCTGCTTGCGGGTGTAGTCCGCTTCCGGCGCAAGCGACCTGTTCAGTATCAACGCCGCCTCGCCACCCATGAGGCCGTTCTTGGTGCCGCCGAACGACAGGATGTCGACTCCGGCATGGGTCGAGAGATCGGCTAGAGAGACATCGAGTGCGGCCGCGGCATTGGCGAATCGTGCGCCGTCCACGTGCAGCAGCAAGTCATGGCCGTGCGCGAAATCCGCCAGCGCCTTGGTTTCGTCGAGCGTGTACAAGGTGCCCCATTCCGTAGGCTGGGTAATGGATACGATTTTCGGCTTGGCGTGATGAACGCCGCGGGTCGGGCCCAGGTGTGCTTCGAGCGCGGCCGGCGTGATCTTGCCGAACTCGCTCGCGACCGGGATCAGCTTGCCGCCGTAAAACCGTTCGGAAGCCGCGCATTCGTCATTCCAGAGATGCGCCGATTCAGGGCACAGTACCGCATGATGCGGCCGCATCACCGCCGCGATGCCGATGACGTTGGCGCCCGTGCCGTTGAACGTGAAAAGCACCTCGGCATCGGCATCGAAGGCTTCTTTCATCACTGCGACCGCCTTTACCGTCCATGGGTCGTCGCCGTACGCGACCGCGTGTCCCGTATTCGCCTGTCCGATGGCTTCGAGTATGCGCGGATGAATGCCTGCGGCGTTGTCGCTGGCGAAGAAGCGTTCTGCCGTCAATCTGATCGATCCGAAAAAAACGCAGGCGTCCAGTTGCGGCGCCGTCTGGCCAGGCGCTCGCCCTCTGGCTCCCCTTCGAAATCCGTCTCGGTGCGATCGAATGCCTCCGGCTCGACGTTTTCGAACGTATTGACGTTGACGACGGCGTAACACGCGCCGTCGATGTCACAGGTCGCGAGCGGCACGATGCCGCAGGTAGCGCAGATGTGAAAAACGGCGGTTTTTTGTCCGAAGCGATACCGCGTGACGCTCGACGGATCGCTAGTCTTCACTTCCAGGCGGCCGTTCGGATGGGAGGTCCACACACCGCCGTGTTTCGAACAGAATTGGCAACTGCAGGCGCGCACTGGTATCTGAGGGCCTTCGCCGGGCCAATCGAAGCGGTAGCTGATGTTGCCGCAATGGCATTGCCCGTCGATGAGTCGCATCGTTCTGAATCACGCGCGGATGAGGCTTCGATGATACCCTTTCGGGTTCAAGGATGCCCAAATGGTATGCGGAATCGGGTTTAATGCCGGAGTCCCGGAACACGAAAGCGTTCACCGCGTAATGGGTTACAGTGGTTTCGAAGGGCTCGCCACGGCGCACAATTTCGCTTTCATCCACGACGTCTATCATTCGCTCAGCATCAATAACATTCTCGAGATTTACGGCGCACTGAATCGTCTGAACGAGGCGGGCACCGACTGGTCGGGTCTGGTCTTGAGCCGTATCACGAACATCGAGTCGCAGTTCGAAGAAACGATCGATCCCGTATTGATCGGCGGATACAAACTGGAGATCCGCGCGATTTACGAAAATAGACTCGCGTCGAACAGGTTCATCAATGGCCGCCTGACGCCCAACCATGCGGTCATGCGCGACGTGGCCAATGAAAACGCGATCATGCTGGAACGCGGCGCGACAGAACCGATGGAATTTCTCGAGACCTCGGGATTGTCGACCGACGAGAAGCGGCGCGTCATTTTCCAGGGATTGATCCCGGCGCCGATCGCCGACCGCTACATCAGAAAGGTAGAATCCAAAGAAGAGCGCCGGTTCTTGCGCGAAGCGCTCGACAGTTCAAGCGGCTAGATCCGTGCGCCCGGTCAGGTCGGTATCTCAAGGACTTCGCGGCGGAGCGGAGTGAGAATCCCGGTCTTGCGCAGCGCTGAAAATCTCCGCTTTCTGCCGCAGCAAGGCTTCGTCGTCGTCGGCATTGGTGTTCGGTGAGAATCGCCATCGATAATAAATGCTGATGATCTCCGAACGCCTGATCCCGGCGCTTGAAATCGGCACGGTTCGGCGCAGGAATCCACCCAGCGTCTCGCCGCTCGCCGGGGTTAGGCCGCGCGCCTTGAGCTTGCCCAGTAGCGCCACCAAGGGAGAATCGACGCCGCCTGTCGAATCGCCTCGGGGCTTCTTCCGGCGCGCGACACGTACGGCCGTCGGACTTCTCCGCAGCCTGAAATAAAGCACCACAGCGAGCGGCGGCACCAGCCAGATCACCACGTCGCCGATGTCGCTCATATCCGCTTGGCTCAAGCGCTGGTAGCGAAACCACGCCCATGACAGGAAATCCTGGATTCCCTGCCAGTGTGAGGCATGCTGGTCTTCGAGTTCGTACCAGACTGACGGAGTCGAATCGACCGTGACCCATCGTCCGTCGATGAAAGCGAGTGCCCAGCTGTGCGCATGGCGGGCCCTCGCGATGTACATGCGCTCGAGCGCGCTGTAATTCTCGACCACATAGCCGACGGCATAACGGGCCGGTATTCCCGCTTCGCGCAGCAGGAGCACCGTCGCCGTCGCGAAATATTCGCAATGACCCCGCCGCGTCTCGGTTAGGAAATGCGCGAGCGGCGTCCGCCACGCATACCTGCCTTTCTGGATCAGGCTGTAGGTGAAGTTGTCCAAGAAGAACTGCCGGATCCGAGCAGCGGCATCGCGCTGGTCCAAGCCGGTAATCCCGATCTCCGCAACGGTGCGGCTCACGACCTCCTGGTATCCTTCCGGGACGATTAAATCGCGCGGGCGCGGCGGTGGCTCGACGCCTTCGGCGCCATCGATGGTCGCACGAAATCGGAGTGCTCCGGGGGGCGATTCCGCCATCAGCGACCCGAAGGGATTGTTCTGTAACTCGGCGATCTCGTCACTTGCGATACGACGAGAACCGCGCGGCGTGGGCAACAATACCAGTGCACGCCGGTGCTGGACGGTGATCTCGATGGTCGCGGGATCATCCCCCCCGCCGGGTGCGACCAGCCACTCATTGCGCCCGTATACCTTGTCTACGGCCTCGAAATCGGCGTCGAGCGCCGACCAGGTACCGAATCGAAACGAATCGTAGGTGCCCTCCTGCAGCATGAGAGGCAGTTTGAGTCGCGCACTCGGCGTCACGCGGACCCGTATGCGGTCGGAAAGCTTGAGTCTCCCGATCGCGCCGATCGCCGTCACCGCTCGATTGGGATCGGGCGACCATGGAAGCTGATCGATCCAGTACATGACGGACGACTCCAGCGATCGGTGCGCACTCAGCATGCCCATCTGCGTCGCGACCGCGAGGCTTAGTGCCAGCAGCATCACCGTTGCCCAGTGCCACGCGCGGTAGCGTCGTGGACGCGCGACGAGGAGCATGCCGACGACGATGATGGCGATGACGGCAACGAAGTAGCTGCCGCCACGGGACGAAGTACTGGCGGCGAGGATGCATACAGCGATGAAATGCGGGGTAATGTCGAGACGGCGATCCTGGGCTTGGTGTTTGCGCAGGCTGTAGAACAGCGCGCTCATCGGTATCGTTTGCCGGGTGCTCGCCCGCTGCGCGAGGATCAATGGGAATAAGCAATATGGCGCGACGGTCAGGATCGCGTAGATGCCGTGCACCGAGTAGCGCGAAAACTGGATGACGGTGACGAGCGCAAAAATCACGCTCGTGAGATCCGCCGCCCGGTGAAACTCGCGATCCGCCATCGCCCATTTGATCGAAATGAAGCCGATGGCCTCGATCATAAGGGCCATGACGAAAGCGCCCGCGAGATTGTTGGTGAAACCGCCCCAGGCGAGTAGTGCAAAACTGACCCAGAATCTCGGTATGGGCGTAAGCACGGCTGACTTCGAGGCGGCGCTGCTCAAGACTTCATCTCCACGCGTGCTAAATCTTCAGCGATATGTTCGCAGCGTATTCTGAACACATCGTGCTGAGTTGTGTCCGCGGCGCCTGGTTCAGCGCTGTCTTCCTCGGTCACGTAAAGTTTGACGGACGGTACGCCGTGCTGAGCAAGATCGTTGATCAGCGCTTCCCGTGCGGCGTCCATGCGCCCGAACACGAGGATGACGCTGGCGAATTGCCCCGCACGTTCCCGCAGCAGTTCGGCAAGCTGGTTGATATCGGCGTCATCGCACGGCTGGATGTCGGCCAGATAGGCGAGCGCCTGCAACGCGTCGCCGAGGCCGCGGCCGACGCTTAACTGCACGACCTCCGATCCCGCAAAAATGACGTCCAAAATGGAATCGCGCGGTTTCTCGCCACCAGCGATCGAGGCGCCGATTGAAATGACCGCCTCGAACAAGGCGGGCCGCGAATGAACGAGATGCGTATCGATCACCAGCGCGTGACGGTCGAAATATTCGTCCTGGTATTGCTTGACGATCAGCTTGCCGGTCTTGGCGAAGCTACGCCAGTGGATGTGCCGGCGCGGATCGCCCGGCTGGTAATCCCTCAGCGAAGCGAATTCCTGAGAGTCTCCGACCGCCATTGCGAGGCTGATTCCGCCTTTCTGGTAGCGGCGCTCCGATCGCAGTTTGATGCGGGGCGTCGCATAGCGCCGGGGGAGGGACAGCAGTTCCGCCTTGTCCTTAATGGTGTACCGCGCGCGAAACAGCCCGAGCGGATCCGGCCGCAGCAGATGTACGGTGTCAAAATGGACCCAGCCGCGTCTTCTGACTGTCAATGGCACCTTGATTCGGATCGTCGTCGCCGGGGGGATCGTGGGTACGCGTTGAGCATCGATCTCGGCGCCGCGCAAGTTTCTTCGCATTTCGACCCAACGGGGAAACCCGACTGCGTGATCAAACCAGTTCGTGGTCGCTCCCGCCCCGAAGACTAGCGCACGTCGATAATCATCAAAGCTGATGCGCGGCTTGGGCAGCCGGTCATGGACGATGAGGTCGCGTTCCGGGCGGCTGCCGTGGTTCGTAATTTCCAGCCAGTAACTGGTGGGGATCGTGGCCGTCACGTGCTGTGGCAGGATCCTCAACAGAGAGATACCCGGCTTCCAGCGCGCGCTGAATATCAAACTGGTTATGAGTAGTGCGAAGTTCAATGCGGCGATCTGGTAACCCAGGGTCTGCCGTATGTCGATACCGAACAGGACGCCGGCGACGAGCAGACTGACGACGAGCCGGCCGGCCGGGGAGAACCTTTGCTCGACCCAAGCACTTGTCCTGCCGGCCAGTGGAAACAGCCGGAAGAGAAACCTCGGGGGCATCGACATGGCGCACGCTACCTCGGCACTGGCACGGTCGACAACAATTCCGCCACGAGGGTCGCCGCGGCGGTTCCCGAGAACCGTGCTTCGGCGCGCAGGGCGAGCCGATGGCACAGCGCCAGCGGCGCGAGTTCCTGGATCAAGTCGGGCGTGACGAAATCGAGACCGTCAGAGAGTGCGAGCGCCTGGGCGCATTTGAGCAGTGCGCTCGAAGCGCGTGGGCTGGCGCCGAGTTCGATCCGTTCGGCGTCACGCGTGGCTGCGACGAGGGTGATCAAATAGCGCTTCAGTTCGTCGGTGATCGGGATCCGGGCTGCAGTTCGTCGAAAGGCGAGCACCTCCTCGATGCTCACTGACGCCTCGATCTCATCCAGGGGCTGGCCGCGGTTATTGGCGGTAATGATGTGCATCTCGTCCTCGACCGACACGTAACCCAGCGACAGGCAGAGCGCGAAGCGATCCATCTGCGCCTCGGGCAGGGGATAGGTTCCATGAAATTCGATGGGATTCTGCGTGGCGATGACAAAATAGGGATCCGCCAGGGTGAACTGCTGCCCCTCGAGACTGACCTGGCTTTCACCCATGGCTTCGAGCAGCGCCGACTGTGTTCGCGGTGATGCCCGGTTGATTTCGTCGGCAAGCAGGATGTTGGTGAAGATCGGACCCTTCTGGATGACGAATTCCTGCGTGCGCTGGTTGTAGACCGATGCTCCCAGGATATCCGTCGGCAAGAGATCCGGCGTGAACTGGATGCGCTGGAATTGCGCACCGACGGTCCGCGCCAGCGCCTTGGCCAAGGTCGTTTTTCCCGTCCCTGGGTAATCTTCCAGCAGCACGTGGCCGCCCGTAAGGAACGCGCTCAGCAGGTGCCGGATCACCGGTCCTTGACCGGTGATCGCCCGCGCTATGTTGTCCGATAGTCTGTTATAGATCTCGACAGCATGGTCGAGTTCCAGCGGATCCCCCGATAGGTTCATTGGCCTTAGTCCTGTATCGTCGCGCAAGTGATGCTCATCGTAAGCTCCGTTTGAGATTTTCGCGCTCCCGCCGTTCCTTTTTGTTTGGTCGACCCCGACGGTGCTCGACCACGACCGCGTCGAGAGCGAGGTTTCGCCGCAATACCTCGCGCACCGCGATGCTGTGCGTGGTTTCGACGTACAGTCCCTGGGCGAGGTTCGCGGATACACGCCTGGAGGTCAAACCGCGCACTTCAACTATGTGGACAGTGGGTGGGCGCCGAATGTGAATCAGATCGCCGATTTTCACCGTATAGGAGGGCTTTGTGCGAACTTCGTTGACCTTGACCTTGCCGCTTTTGACGGCGTCCGCCGCGAGGCCTCGTGTCTTGAAAAACCGCGCGCTCCACAACCAGCGGTCGAGGCGCTGGCCGTTCGTACTCACCGATTCCATTGAGCTTTGGCGAACTTGACGGTTAGGATGGACACGATCTCGGAGTCGCTCACCACAGGATTCCGTGCTAGAACTGGTAATCGAGTGACACTAACCTAGGTCGAGACTCATGGCCACTGAACGAAAATTCATACCCCTGAATATTGCCGTGCTGACGGTTTCGGACAGCCGCACGGAAGCGACCGACACGTCGGGCAAGCTGCTCGCTGAGCGCGCCACGGTTGCCGGTCACCGGGTGTGTGACAAGCAAATCTGCCCGGATGACATCTACGCGATACGGGCGATCGTGTCGAGGTGGATCGCCGACCAAGGCGTCAACGTGGTGGTGTCGACGGGTGGGACGGGGGTGACCGGCCGCGACGGGACGCCGGAAGCGATGACGCCGTTGTTCGACAAGGTCCTGGACGGATTCGGCGAGATGTTTCGCGTCCTGTCTTACGAGGATATCAAGACCTCGACCCTGCAATCGCGCGCGGTGGCGGGCGTCGCGAACGCGACGTATGTCTTCTGCCTGCCGGGGTCGCCCGGCGCCAGCGCGCTGGGCTGGGACGCCCTGATTTCCCATCAACTCGACTACCGCACGCGGCCGTGTAACCTCGCGGAACTGATGCCGCGTCTGTTAGAGCGCTAACAGGGGAGGGTGGGAAGAACTACGATTTTGAGTGTCCTGCTACGGTGTATCAGATCACGATGATCCGTCGCCGGCTTCACCCGGCGAGCGGTCAGTTGCCGGAGAGGGCGCTGTTACATCGCTGATCTCAAAATACATCAGTAGCGTTTTTTGAAGCGCGCTTTTATTGTCGTCGCTGACCATAAAATAACGTGAACCTTCGTGCCGTGCGATCGCTTCAAAATTATCGATCGCCCAGCCCCTGGACGAATCGAAATGCGCAATGTCGGTAATCGACGCATCGCCCGAAATAACCTGTGGATCAAGACGCATCCGTCGAAGCGAGAAAATGACGGGGCGGAACACCGAGGCGAACCGCCGTTCGAGTACCAGGAGATCGCCGCCCGGCATCGATTCGAGGCCGACCAATGCGCTGTGTTCCGGATCGACGGGGTGGTAAAGCCAGGAGTGACCCGCGACGGAATAGAGCGTAATCATCGATTGATCGGCCTTTTTCAGCGGCCGTTCCGGCCCGGTGATCAGGCTGAATTCGTCGTGTTCGGTGAGTGCCTCAAGCTCCCGGTTAGTCGCTGAATAGTGACCCGGTACGCGCAGCGGGAGTGGCAGCGCCGTCTCCCGGAGGTATTCGCCCTTGGGCGTGTAATGGACGATCCTGGGCGTCGTTTCAAACGATATGATCAATTCCGTATCGTCTCTGGCGCCGTTGCGCGCGTTGCGTGCCGTCAAGCCTTCGGCATCGGCCAGGCGTTTCGCGAGCGGTGATCCGTCCGGTCCGAGCAGCGGGTGGATGGCGTCCAGGTAGACGCGAATCAGATTGCCGTTATGAAAATGCGGGCGTAGATGAGCGACGAAGCCGGCGTCGGAAACGGCATATAACGTTTTCTCATCGGCCGCCCAGGCGAGACCGGACAGTTCATGCAGTTCGAGGTCGTTGAGTGCTGCGGGTATCAATTGTACGGCGCCTAGCAGACGGATCTGCATAAAGGTGTCGCCAGTGGTGTAATCACTGTTGACGCTGAACGCCCGGCTGATATCGATGGATTCACTGCCGGCGCCCGCACTTATGACCATGAGCACCGCCACGAGTACGCGGCGAAAGCCGTGGGCATTGGCGCATCTGTTCACGCTTGCCGTATCCTGTCTCTCACCGCCGCGTGAGGCGCCATCATCCGGAAATCCGGATTCAGAGGTTCCTAAGCAGCAGGCGAGTATAGTGTTCCATCGGCGCGAGATTACCAGGGTGATGATAATCGTGATTTTTAACAGTCCTGCTACCGGTCCATCGCCGGACGCCGAAAGATGCTTTTCACCTTCTCCTTGAATCGCTTAGATGACGTCAGTACTGGTTAAAATTTTCACGATCGCGGGGGGATTGGCCGGTTGCGCCGGCGTCGTGCTCGGCGCCTTGAGCGCACATCTGCTCAAACAGCGCATCGAGCCGGCAGGCCTCGCGACCCTGGAGACCGTTTCCGCCTATCTGCTGATCCACGGCCTGTTGCTCGTTGTTATCGGCGCTCTGGCCGAGTCGACACCGGGCTCGGTCTCGATCCGGATCGCAGGCGTCCTCGCCGCTGCGGGAATAATCCTGTTTTGTGGCGGTCTAAGCGCGAGCGTGTTGAGCGGCGTTCGCGTGTTCGCCACCGCCGCGCCGGCCGGCGGCATTGCATTGATGGGCGCGTGGTTGTCTATTGCGGTCTATGCCCTCTCGAAGGCTTGAACTAAGGTTTGCTAGTGTGCTGTCCCGTAAAAAAGTTGCGTAAGTCGCGCTGGATTGTTCGCTCCTGGCAAGGCGCGAGGACGCCGAGTAGCGGGCTCTACGCAAGGACGAGCAACGCCGTCCGGGACGAAAAAGACCAGCGAATTATGAAAGTTTTCCGCGGGACGGCGCATTAGGAGCGTCTTGTTTTGATCGCGGACGGATATCATCATTCAACTGCCGGGTTTGCCGCTGCGAGCGTACGCCCGCGACGGACTGTAAACTTCGGTTTGACGCTGTTAATACTCGCCGTGCCGTGCCTGGTGGCGCACGCCGGACAATCATTCTACCTACGCGATGATGCCCCGGATCTGATCGGGGAGGTGTCTCTCGCGACGACGGTTTACGCAGATACCCTGTCGGATCTTGCCCGCGCCTACGACCAGGGTTACAGGGAAATGCGATTGGCGAATCCCGGAATAGACCCCTGGATTCCGGGCGAAGGTGCCGAAATCGTCGTGCCGAATCTCTATGTGATCCCTGACGCGCCCCGCGACGGCATCGTCATCAACGTCCCTGAAATGCGCCTGTACCTGTTTGACAATAAGAACAAAAGGGCACAGACCGAAGTGCTGACTTTCCCCGTCAGTATCGGCCGACGGGATTGGGTCACTCCCCACGGCAGGTCCAAGATCGTATCGAAGGTGCGGAACCCGTCGTGGTATCCGCCCGAATCGATTCGGGCGGAGCACGCGGCCGAGGGCGATCCCCTGCCGGCGGTGGTACCGGCCGGGCCAGACAACCCTTTGGGTGCGCACGCAGTACGTTTGAGCATCCCCGGGTACCTGATCCACGGAACCAATAAACCCTATGGTATCGGCATGCGAGTGACACACGGTTGTGTACGCATGTATCCCAAAGACATCGCACGCGTATTCGATGCGGCGCGGATCGGTACACCGGTACATATCATCAATCAGCCGTACAAGATCGGTGTGTCACACGATCAGGTTTATCTCGAAGTGCATCCTCACCTAGATGAAGACAAGAACGTCTACAGCGATCAGTATTCCCACGTGGTCAAGCTGATTCTAGACCGCGTCAAGGACTATAAAATACGGCTGGTCTGGGCGGATGTCAGGCGCGCCATAGAGATGAAGGACGGCATACCCCACGTTGTAGGCACGTTGAAAATAAAAGCAGGCGCGATCCATAACTCTCGGAGCTAAAATGCTGTATGTGCTTCACGGAAGGACCGGCGCTTTCGGAGGCCCGCGGCTATCAATGGTAAGTGCATGAAAAAAGAACCCCGCCGCAGCGGGGTTCTTCTACGAGACTTTGTGCGG
>JAYYZW010000086.1:0-6425 GCA_036339995.1 Pseudomonadota bacterium | reverse complement strand
CGAACTGCCCCTGAACTGAATCCATGCGGGGTAAAGCCGTCTACCCGTCTCGTTTGGTCGGCCGGGCACGCGGAACCTATCCATAGTGCGGCGTGACCTCGGTCGTTCAGTGCATACGCATGATTCACACTAAAAGAAGTGTTTCCGCGGGAACGCAATTGATATCAGCGCATTTCAGGACACCGGTAAAGTCGGAGTGGAAACAGGGTTGGTCATAAGCAACATTTCCTAGCCAAGATCTTGGCCGTCCCGAATTAATTGCTAAATCCATTCGGTTCATCGGTTTATGACCGAGCGGAGCATGGGCGTCCCTTAACGCGCTTTACTGCCAGGCTGCTACACTCGAACACTTGATACAGGCATCGCGGGGAGGGCGACCTGCCGCTCGATTCAGACAACGCAGCGCTACGTTCCCGCTTTCGCGAAGACGGCGTCGTGTTCATCGCGGGCGCACTCGATGCGTGTACTCTGCAACTTGCCGAGGCCTGTTTTTATTGGACACTCGAACACCCCGGGCCCGGTGGTGGGGCGGTGCTGGCGGGTACGCCGGGTACGTTCTACCAGGGTCAAGCCCCCGCGAAGCGAACCTTCGCGCAGGCGGGTCCAGGAAAGATAAAAGGTCATGATAGTTGGCGCATTCGGCGTCGGCGCCGCCGCGTAGGCAGCTACTCCAGTATAATGCCTGCGATTTCAAGTGGCTCCCGGTTCGGTCAGAATGCCTCCCAAAAAAACACGATTTTCGATTACGCCAGTGAAATTGGGCAAACGGCTCTGTAGTACACTCAGACCGACAGACGATTCAATGGCGGACGTGTCGGTTCCCTCGCGGCACAACGCCGTAAACCCCGTCAGGCCTGGAAGGGAGCAGCGGTAGCGGTCGTTGTGGGCGCCGGGGTGTGGCTGGCACGGCCGCCGCCTTCATCGCGCCAATACAGTTCAGCCGCGACGCAGTCATCATTGGCAGGACGGTATTATTCGGTAGGCTCAATTGCACGAACTCACCATGAAGGGCCGCAGCTCATGAGTTATCAGGTGCTCGCACGCAAGTGGAGACCGCGAAAGTTTTCCGAAGTCATCGGGCAGGCGCATGTTCTTAAAGCGTTGACCAATGCGCTCGACGGCGATCGCCTGCATCATGCCTACCTGTTCGCCGGGACGCGCGGCGTCGGCAAGACGACCCTGGCGCGTGTCTTCGCCAAGGCATTGAATTGCGAGTGCGGGATATCGAGTGAACCTTGCGGCGAGTGCGTCTCGTGCATTGAGATCGACGAAGGGCGCTTCGTCGATCTGATTGAAGTCGACGCGGCTTCGCGGACCAAGGTAGACGAGACGCGGGAATTACTGGACAACGTCCAATACGCCCCGACGCGCGCCCGTTTCAAGATCTACCTCATCGACGAAGTCCATATGTTTTCCAATCATTCCTTTAATGCGTTACTGAAAACGCTGGAGGAACCGCCGCCGCATGTGAAGTTCCTGCTCGCGACGACCGATCCCAAGCGCCTGCCGGTCACCGTTCTTTCGCGTTGCCTTCAGTTCAATCTGACGCGCCTGAGCATCTCTCAGCTCACCGCGCATCTAGGCGCGATACTAGACGCCGAGGGCGTATCCTACGGCGCCGAAGCGCTGCAGTTGATAGCCCAGTCGGCCGCGGGGAGTGTACGTGATGCGCTCAGTCTGTTGGACCAGGCGATCGCTCACGGCGATGGCCGGGTCGAACCGTCCGAGGTGGCGGCGATGCTGGGCGCCGTCGATCACGATCGCGTGTTCAAACTGCTCGATGCGGTGATTGAAGGCGACGGCCATGCCCTTGTCCTGACCGCCCGCGATCTCAGCGAATACGTGCCGGATTACGCTCAGGTGCTGGCTGAATTGTTGTCGTTACTGCGGCGTATAGCGGTCGTTCATGCCCTCGAAGACCGGGCACACGATCTCGAACCGGACAGCGAGGTGATCGATCTGGCGCGGCGATTGTCGCCCGAGACATGCCAGCTTTTCTACCAGATCGCGTTGACCGGGCGCCACGATCTCACGATGACTCCCGACTCGGAAGCCGGGTTCGAAATGATCCTGATCCGTATGCTTGCATTCCGGCCCGCGACCGCGGCTCAGATCGACCGTGAAGACACGGCGATGGCGGACTTACCGGCACCGGCAGCGGTGACGCACACTTTCGCCTCGACATCGGCCACGCCGGCAACGGTTTCGGAAACTACCGCCTCGAGACCTGCCGCGCCCGCAGTGAATCCATCCGGTGATCTGGATTGGGAACAGCTCGTCGCCGACCTCGATGTGGTCGGGCTCGTGCGTGAACTCGCGCGCAACAGTGCGCTCGCCACGTTCGAGAACGGGGTCGTTGAACTCCTTATCGCGCCGCAATTCGAAAAACTTGCCGCACGCCGCCACGTCGAAACACTCCAGGCGGCGCTCGGCAAAAAGCTCGGGCGCGATATCATTGTCAGGCTAAGCCTGGCGCGCGACGATTCGCTCACCACGCCGTCCCAGCTCGCGCTGGCAGCCAATGAAGAACGTCAGAAGAAGGCCGAAGCCGAGATGGAAAACGACCCCAACGTAAAGGCGATGCGTGACGCCTTCGATGCAACGATCGAGGATGTATCGGTGCGATGAATCAGTTCCGGGGTCATGCCCGGTTCGATACACATTGCGAACGCCGCACGAATACTCATTAGCGCAGGAGGCAGATCTGAGATGAAAGGCGCACTCGGTAACCTGATGAAACAGGCGCAGAAAATGCAGGAGGAAGTACAGCGCGTACAGGAAGAGATCGCGAACGCCGAGGTCGTCGGCGAATCCGGCGGCGGCCTCGTCCGCGTGATCATGAACGGGCGGCACGACGTCAAATCGGTGACCATAGATCCCGACTTGATAAACGACGAGAAGACGATGATCGAAGATCTGATGGCGGCCGCGGTAAACGATGCCAACCGGCGCGTCGAGGTCTTGAGCAAAGAAAAACTCGCGGGCGTCACGGCTGGCATCGATTTGCCTGCCGGAGTCAAATTGCCGTTTTGAATCCTTCGCCGCTACTTGCCGAACTCATTTCCGCGCTTCAATACCTGCCCGGGGTGGGGCCTAAATCCGCACAGCGCATTGCTTTCTATTTGCTCGATCAACACCGCGACAAGGCGCGCCGGCTCGCCGACATGCTGCAGCGCGCCGCGGATGAGATCGGCCGGTGTTCGAGCTGCCGAACGTTTTGCGAAAGTGAGACCTGTGGATTGTGCACCAGTCCGCACCGCGAAGCAGGTATTTTGTGCGTCGTTGAGAATCCGCTGGACGTGGTGTCGATCGAGCAGGCTGCGGACTATCGCGGGCGCTATTTCGTTCTCATGGGTCGACTGTCACCCATCGACGGGGTGACGCCCGATGCGCTGGGGATTCCCATGCTGGAGAAGCGTCTCGGCGAGGGGGATATCGATGAAATGATCGTGGCCACCGGGACCACCATGGAAGGGGAGGCCACGGCCCATTATTTAAAGGATGTTGCGCGACGCACCTCGGTGCGCGCCACGCGCATCGCCTACGGAGTGCCGGTGGGCGGGGAACTCGAGTTCGTCGACAGCACGACGCTGTCGCTCGCGCTCACCAGCCGCCGTGAGTATTAAGGAGCCTCTGAATAAGTCATGGCACATCCGTCTTGCGCATGAAATCGCGCAGCTCCGCGTTACGAACCTTGGCAATAGTCCCCGCTATTGCCAAGGTTCGTGCCTTGCTCTGCACGATTGCATGAACAATTCAGACGCACCATGACTTATTCAGAGGTTCCTTAAATTTAGCCGGGTCTCGTTATTGACAGGAGTCTTCCATGCAGTATTCGGAGCAGAATCTGATCTGGATTGATCTGGAGATGACGGGCCTCGAACCCGACCACGATCAGATTATCGAAATTGCGACGATCGTCACCGACGCGCATTTGACGGAGCAGGTCGACGGTCCCGTGGTCGCAATTCATCATGATGAAGACCTGATCGATGCCATGGACGAATGGAACACGGAACATCACGGGCAATCGGGTTTGATCGATCGCATTCGACAGAGCGCGTATACGGCGGCGCAGGCAGAGCAAGAGACGGTTGAATTTCTGCGTCGCTACGTGCCGCCCCGGATCTCGCCGATGTGTGGAAACAGCATCTGCCAGGATCGGCGGTTCCTCTATAAGTACATGCCTGAACTCGCCGAGTATTTCCTGTACCGGAATCTTGACGTCAGCACGCTGAAGGAACTTGCCCTTCGTTGGGCACCCGCCCTGCCGGTATTCGAGAAGCGCTCGATTCACCTCGCGCTCGAGGATATTAGAGGTTCGATCGACGAGCTCAAACACTATCGCGCGTGCTTTCTCAAGGTTCCGCCGCCTGCGTGAGCGCTGAACTGCCGCGCGATCTGTACGATGCCGCGTCAACGCGCGAACTCGATCGGGTCGCCATTGAGCAGCTCGGTATCCCCGGATTGACGCTTATGCAGCGCGCGGGGCAGGCGGCCTACGAAGCGCTGCGCGAGCGCTGGCCGGAAGTGCAGCGGGTAAGCGTACTCTGCGGGACCGGCAACAACGGGGGTGACGGGTTTGTCATCGCCGGACTTGCCGCGGCGGACGATCTCGATGTCGAGGTCATCATTCTCGGCGATAGGAACAGGATCTCCGGCGATGCCGCCGCCTGTTTCAAAGCGCTCGCGGATTCAGCCGTACCCGTATTCGATTGGGAGCGCGATTTCAGCAATGCCGACGTCGTCGTCGATGCCTTGTTCGGTACCGGCCTGGATCGTGATCTCGCAGGCGATTTCTTCCAGGCGGTCGAGCGCATGAATGCCGGCGGCCAAGCGATCTTGAGCGTCGACATTCCCTCGGGCATCAACGCGACCAGCGGGCGGCGGATGGGAACGGCGGTCGCTGCCGATCTAACGGTAACGTTCATCGGCGTGAACCAGGGCCTGTTGACCGGCGACGCGCCGGCATTCGCCGGTGATATCGTCTATCGGGATCTCGAGGTTCCGGCGGCTGCTTACCGGTCGGTTCCGGCTACGGCTCAACGCATGGACTACGCAAACGTGCGCCGCCATTTTCGCGCGCGCCCCAGAGCTGCGCACAAAGGACATTACGGCCACGTGCTGGTGATCGGTGGTGCGCCGGGATTCGGAGGCGCCGCCGCGATGGCGGCGGAGGCCGCGGCCCGGTGCGGTGCCGGCCTCGTATCCGCAGCGGTTCACCCGATCAATGCCGGCGGCGCGTCAGCGGCAGGACGGGTCATCATGTGTCATGCGGTCGCCGACGCGACCGACCTGCGAGCGTTGCTCGACCGGACGGACGTGATCGCCATCGGTCCCGGCCTCGGTCAATCCGCGTGGTCGCAAGCGCTCCTCGCCAGCGCGCGTGAATGCAGGTCGCCGGTGGTGATGGATGCCGACGCCCTGAACCTTTTGGCAACTGATCCCGACGAGTGCGAAAGCCGGGTCATCACCCCGCATCCCGGCGAGGCGGCGCGCCTGCTGGGCACGGATACCGCCGGGATTCAGCACTCGCGCTTCGAGGCGGCCCGCGAACTCAACGCCCGCTTCGGCGGCGTGGTCGTGCTCAAGGGCGCGGGAACGATCGTGCAGGCGGCGCGTTCCGTTCCCCGAGTCGTCAGCGGCGGCAATCCCGGCATGGCAAGCGGCGGCATGGGGGACGTCCTGACGGACATCATCGCGGGACTTATCGCGCAGGGGTTTCCGCTGTCAGAGGCCGCGACGGTGGGTGCCGTCGTGCATGCCCATGCGGCCGACCGGGCCGCAGAACAAGGGGGGGAACGGGGTATGCTCGCGACCGATCTAATGCCGTTCATTCGCGCTGCGGTCAATCCTTGACCAAGCAGGCAGATGGAGCGCCGCTTCGAACTCAACAATGCCGCGGCGACCGAAGCGCTGGGCGCGCGCCTCGCTCAAGCGTGTCCGCGCGGCAGCCTGATCTTCCTGCATGGAGAGCTTGCGGCGGGCAAGACCACCCTGGCTCGCGGATATATCAAAGCCCTCGGTCACGAAGGCGCCGTCAAGAGCCCGACTTTCACCCTCGTCGAGTCCTACGATCTCGGTGTCGGGACCGTTCACCATTTCGACCTCTATCGCATCACTGCCCCGGAAGAACTCGACTACATCGGCATCGAGGACTATGTCGACGGGTGTGCGGACTGCCTCGTCGAATGGGCGGAAAAAGGCACGAACGTACTCCCTCCCGGCGACGTCGAGGTTTGGCTGGCGGTTGTGGAGCGCGGACGCCGGGCGGTTCTCAAGGGGGCGTCCAAACGCGGAGCCGATGTAATTTCTCGTAATTTTTAACGATAGATATCAGGATTTTAATAAATTTTTATAATAAGTGCTTGAATTATCATGCCTAAACTAGACACAATATACCGACTTTCTGAGAAAGATCGTAT
>JAYYZW010000085.1:0-7361 GCA_036339995.1 Pseudomonadota bacterium | reverse complement strand
CGGTCCGGCAAAGACGTTACGTATCAGCGGCGAGATCGCGGTTGCGGTCGTGCCCGCGCTTCGGGATTTTTCGATTCCATCGAGCAGCTCCTGCAGGGCCGGGTTACTGGAGTAGACATCGACGCCCACCTGTGCAGCGGCGCTGCGCCGGTGTGGCCCGGGATTCAGATCGGTTCCCGCCGATCGCCGCGCCCCGGATGGATCTCCGCGTTTCGATTCGATGAACGTTTCTTCCAGGTTGTATTGAATGTTGCCGAGCAGCTGTGACGCGGTACTTATGGGATCGGACAGAATATCGACCACGAATTCCGAGGCGACGCCTCGGCGCCCACCGGGTGAGCGATTCAGATTCACTCCGGACTGGTTGAGCCTGGCCGAAATTTCCGAAACGGTCGAAATTTCATGCAGTCGAAGGCGTAGCATCGATAGCGACGCAATTTTGTAATTACCGTGATCGGTGAGGACCTCGAAATAATAGAAATTGTCCTTGGCATGCGACACCGGATCAATTTCGTAATTGGCTGAACGAAGAAACGATCGGGGTAGCACCTCGGACGTCGGTACTTTTTCGATCGCTTCAAAAGCTTCCGCGGCCAATACCGGTTGGCTGCTTACCCCGAGGCAAAGCAGGGCGCCGATGATCCGCGCGGCGCGCTTAGCCGTGTCACTTCGAATATGGATAGTTGAACTTGGTGTCATGTTTTCAGCATGCGTTTGAGATTATCCAGTGTATCGCGGCCCGTTTCTCGTTCACTCCCGGCCTCACCGGCCTGCCCGTCCCAGGCAAGTTCTTCGGCCGGCAGCTCGTCCAAAAAGCGGCTAGGCTCGCAGATTTCAATCCGTCCGTAACGCTTGCGCGAACGGCAAAATGTAATGGTTAGCGTACGCATGGCGCGGGTGATACCGACGTATGCGAGCCGCCGCTCTTCCTCCACCGAATCATCGTCGATACTGCTCCGGTGCGGAACGAGATTCTCCTCGAACCCCGCTAGAAAAACGTGATGATATTCTAAGCCCTTGGCGGCATGCAGCGTGGCCAGTTGAACGGCCTCGATCTGTTCCTCGACCTCCTGCCGGTCGGCGATGTCGAACAGGGTAAGCGCGGCGACGACGTCCGCGATAGTCCGCGACGGGTCTCGGTCGTGAATGCGTTTTATCCATCGCGTGAGTTCGGCAATGTTTTCCTTTCGGCGCTCGGCATCTTTCTCGCTTTCCGAAATCTGCTCAAGCCAGTCTTCATAAGTGATGTCATTGAGAAGCTGGGTGAAGGCATCGGCGGGAGCTCTCGCTTGCGCCTCGTGTTGGAAGTCATCCAGCCATCCGGTGAAGCTCCGCACGCGCTTCAACACCTGTGGTGAGACGCGTTTGCTAAACGCCTCGCCGAGTGACGTGGATAACAGGCTCTCCTTGGTCTCTGCGGCGGTTTCAACGAGAATTGTCACGGTCTGGGGGCCGATTGTGCGCCGCGGCGTGTTGATGACTCGAAGCAATGCGTTGTCATCGCTGGAGTTGGCCAGCAAGCGCAGGTAGCAAACACAATCCTTCACTTCCGAGTAGTCGAAAAATGATCGGCCGCCCGAAACCACATAGGGAATATCGCGTTCGCGGAAAGCATGTTCAAAGAGGCGGATTTGATGGTTGCCGCGCAGGAGGACGGCGAAGTCTGCAAAACGGTGTCTGTGCAGCAGTCGGCGGTGCAGAATGTCGTTGGCGATGCGGTCACTCTCGTCGTGTTCGGTGGTGCAGGATACAACGCGAATCTTCTCGCCAAACCCGCGCTCGCTCCACAGCCGCTTTTCGTGGACGTGCGGATTGTGCGCGATGAGGGCGTTGGCGGCGTTGAGGATGATGCCGCTGCAGCGATAATTCTGTTCCAGCTTGACGACTTTGAGTTGTGGGAAATCAACAGCGAGTAACTGCATGTTCTCCGGCCGTGCACCGCGCCATCCGTAGATGGATTGATCGTCGTCTCCGACTGCGGTCAACCGTTGATGACCGCCAACCAGGAGTTTCACTAACTCGTACTGGGACGAATTGGTGTCCTGGTACTCATCGACTAAAAGGTAGTCGATCTGTTCCCGCCAGCGTTCGAGCGCGGCCTGATCGGCGCCCAGCAATTCGACGGGGCGCATGATCAAGTCGTCGAAGTCCATCGCGTTATACGTCATCAATGCGTCGCAATAACTTGCATAGCAACGTGCCGCTAATGACTCAGGGGGCGTCAGGTTTTCCTTCGCGACGTGATTTGGACTGATCATCGAGGACTTCCAGGCGGAGACACATTGCTGTACCCGGTCAACCGGAATGTCGCTGCCCGGCTGATCCCGCCGCATGAGATCAGCTAACACACCTGCGCAGTCGGCCGCGTCGAAAATCGAGAATCCGCGCCGGTAGCCCAATTGTTCACAATCGACGCCCAGGATCCTGAGTCCGAGCGCATGAAAGGTGGAAATCCAGGGCCGTTGATCGCCGCGGCCGGGCAATCCGCGAACGCGCTCGCGCATCTCGCGTGCCGCCTTGTTGGTGAACGTGATGGCGGCAATGCGCGCCGGATCAGCTCCGCATCGATCGATGAGGTAGGCAATTTTATGTGTGATGACCCGGGTTTTACCACTGCCGGCGCCGGCGAGCACCAGAACCGGACCGTCACAGTGGTGTATGGCATCGCGTTGCCGGTCGTTGAGTTTTTCCAATATGGGTGCTGCCGCGAAATTGCGCAAGCCTGAAGATAGGCCTGATGATCTAGCCTGCCGATTGGACGAAGGACGAAGGACGACGGATGCCGGCTGAGGACAGGCGCGTCTGGACGCCGGTCTGGAGCTCGAGTCTGAGCTGTAGTTATGGCGAAAGCTTGACCCAAGTCCAGGTGTGCATGGACCAGCCGGCGCCGTCGTAGGTCGCAAGCGGCGGTACAATTTTCGACTTTCTCGAACATCGACGAATGGTCTGATTAATCCTTTTTGCCCAACAACTGCTCTGAGTGCCGCGACTACCTTCGTGCGATAGGCGGGCTAAGGACGATTTTAGCAGGCCGGTGACTGGAGTATCGCCAGTCATGCCGCACGCTTGGTCCATCCGGCAATAAAGACTGGTGAGAGATGCGGACTAATGCTTATGCGCGGCAGACACTAGAAGGAAAGCCTGGGCGGAGTCGGTAGAGAAGTCCAGGCCTAAAATCGAAAATACAAGGACGAACCCCCGCCGTAGGGTCGCGTAAATGGGTGGCGGTAATAATAGGCCCGGTGGTCGTTGTAATGCCCGTGACGCGAATAACGGTACGGACGGTGGTACGGCGAACCGTACCCGAAATGCGATCCGTAGCGGTGCCTGGGCTGAGAGTGATGCGAGTAACGGTGGATAACGGGATGACCGTAATTCAATGAGAAACCGTGGAGTGGCCTCACCACGCTGGGTCCGCCGTGATAGGCGAGAGCACCCCCGCTTGCCAGCAGGAAAAGCAATGCACCGGTGATCCTTATATGGTGGGGGAGTCGCAAGGCCGGCCCTCCGCGTGACAGTGTGATGGAGAGCTTAGCCGCTTATTCCTGAATCAGGACTGAACGGAGCGGCAACGATTACAATGGCATCCAAATCGGGCTCAATTTCGTGTATCGCTACCATTGAGCCAAATCGGCTCGGGCTTTGGATCGAAAACCTTGAGAAAATACGTCGCAACAAGTGCCTTGGTCGCCATTCTGTCGGCCGGCGCCGGGTTCTCCGCCGGCGCCTGGTGGGTGCGGCTGAATGTACTGCCGCCGTTGGCAACGGTGCTCGTTCACGAGGCGGACCTCGAGTTCGTGGCGCGCTTGGATACGGGCGCCACCGTATCGTCGATCAACGCGCAGGAGATCGCGGTGATCGGCGGCGGCGATGAGCCGTCACGCGACGACGCTGGTAAAATGGCGCGGTTTTTTCTCGTCAATCGCGATGGCGAGCGTCGCCAGGTGACCGCGAAAATCGAAGAGGTGCGCGGTATCCGCACGGCTGATTGTCGTGAACTCCGCTACCACGTCTACCTCACGGTACGGCACCGGGGTACGGCGTATCGGGTACTGACTAATTTGAACGATCGCAGCCGTTCAGGTGAAAAGCTGCTGCTAGGGCGAAACTGGTTGCGTTACGGATTCGCGGTAGATCCCGGTAAAGAATCCGAGCTATGAATTCGCTAGCCGGACAACCGATCGCGGACATTGCGCTCGGAGCGTTGGAGTTACGCCTGCTCGGTACAGCTCACGTGTCCCGCACGAGCGCCGCAGCGGTCGCCCGGGAGATCGAATCCGGCGCTTACGACCAAATAGCCGTCGAACTCTGTTCCAACCGGCATCGCGGTATCGTCGATCCCGACGCGCTCGGCCGCATGAATCTTTTCGAGGTCATCCGGGCAGGCAAGGCGCCGATGGTAACCGCCATGCTCGCCATGGGCGCCTTTCAACAGCGGATCGCCGAACAATTCGGCGTCGAACCCGGGGCGGAAATGCGCGCGGCGATCGAAGGTGCGGCCAAGCATAAGCTGGAACTCCACCTCATCGACCGTGATATCGGCACGACGCTTCGTCGGATCTATCGAAACGTGCCGTGGTGGAAGCGTCTTTATCTGTTCTCGGGCTTGTTCGCGAGCGTCGTTGTGGACGACGAAATCTCCGAAGAGGATATTGAGGCATTGAAGGACGGCGATCTTCTGGAAAGCACCTTCGCCCAGTTTGCTAATAGCGCGGGCGCGATTTACGGGCCGCTGATCGATGAGCGAGATCAGTATATGGCCGCGCAGTTGCTCGAGCTGAGCGATGGTTCCTCGGGCCGCATGCTCGCCATCGTCGGCGCCGGCCACCTCAGGGGGATTCAGCGATACCTCGATCAAGGTTTCGAGGATCGGCGGCAGCGCATGCGCGAACTCGAGAAAAATCCACCGGCGCGGCGTTGGTTCAAGTTTGTCCCGTGGATCATCGTGGCGCTCATCCTGGCCGGATTCAGCGTCGGCTTTTATCGGAGTCCCGAACTCGGCTGGACGCTCGTTCTGGAATGGGTATTGATCAACGGCGGTCTCGCCACGCTGGGCGTTGCGATAGCGGGAGGACATCCGCTGACGATGCTGAGCGGGTTCGTGGGTGCGCCGCTGACTTCATTGAATCCCACGATCGGCGCCGGCATGGTCACGGCGATGGTCGAAGCTTGGGTCCGTAAGCCGACCGTCGCGGACTTCGGTGAATTGCGTCGGGACACCACGACGCTTGCCGGCTGGCGCAGGAACCGGGTCGCACGCACCTTACTCGTGTTTTTTCTGAGCACCCTCGGATCGGCAATCGGAACTTACGTTGCCGGCTTTCGAATCTTCGATCACCTGGTCAATTAAGTGAGGGCAGCGCCGCGCGGTACGCCCGTACGGCCAGCGTTGCGGCGATACCCAGGTGCACGGCGAAAACGACGACGGCGCATATCGGCGTGTCGTACATTGCCGGCGTAGGCATGACCACGGTGGCGAGCAGGTTAAGATTCGCCAATTTCAGGATCGCAGGAATGAAGGCATCCAGCATTAAGATGTAAATTACGGTGATTCCCACCGTGCGCCGCGTCGGCGAGCTGAAACTGAAATAGGTCAGTAAGGCCACGTCGCGCAACATCATGAACGCCAGCGCCAGGGCGGCCGGTCCAAGATTGTCGAAACGTTCGTTGCTCAAATAGGGCGCGGAACCGCCCGCCAGGTTAACCAGTCCTAGGACTACGGCAAGCATTGCTGAGGAAGACCACAACGGCATTTCCTCGACCGCGCGTTTGATTCTCCCGCCGGTGAGCGATCGCAGCACCCGTCGGTAATCGATGGGATCGCGGGGTGCGGAGAAGGCGGCGACATAACTCAAAATGATCGCGGCAACCGCTGCATTGGACGCTGCGTGCATCGCGATATTCGTCGGCGTCGGCTCGAATCCCGTCGAGAACCCCGTAGCGAAAAGGCCGATAAACAGCGCGAAACCGATCCACAACCAGGGCGTCGTTCGGACCTGGAGCTCGGTGCACATGGCGCGGTAGGCGCCGATGATGCCCCACGCTGCGAACACTCCGGTCGAACATGCGATGAACGTCAACCGGTCGGCCGCGATGCCATACCAGAGGATCTCATCGGTGGCATCGAATACGTCCAGCACCTGCCCGAGGACCACGAGCAATACCACCACGAGCAGGGTATTGCTGAACCGCGTAGTAATGCGCCGCTGTAGACGCATGCCCACCAATCCCGCAGTCATCGCCGCGGTCTGTGCGAGAAGCGCGCCGAAAACGATGCTGCCGGCCGTCATGAGGCGATGTCCTTGATCTGCGCCAGATCCGTTGCCGAGGTAGATGACGAGGCAGATCGCGCCGCCATACCAGGCCATTGAGGTCGATCCGAGGAGCTTGCCCCAGGTCATGGTCCAGGGGTCCATCGACGACATTCGCTGAATGTCCCAGGTTCTCTCCCGCGCTTCTTCGATGACGGCGCGGGCGGCCTGCCGTGCACCCCAGAACACCGCGATAAGGACGAACCCGAACAGGGCCAATGAAGGCAGCATCGCCCGGGCAGCGAATGCGATCGCGAAAATGACTACCGGTGCGAGTATCAACCGGTGCGCGCTGAGTTCGAGCCAGAGATTCCGTTTGAGTTCAGGATTCATCATCATCCAACCGGCCTATTGACCGGAGATACGACTGTTGGAGGTCTTCGGTTACCGGGGCGAAGCTCGAAACCTCGAGGCCCAAGTCGACGAGCGTTCTGAGTAGCGCTGCGCGGTCGCTTGCGCCGCCGGCGAACACGAAACGCCAGCCATGCTCGCAACGTTCCAGCGCCGAGATGCGGTCGTGCCCTGCTAGCGTTTCAATCAATCGCACGTCTTCGCCGACGATGTCAATCTCCATGCGGGATCGCGATTCCAGGTTCGTATCGAGCGCACGATGTTCGATCAAGCGCCCCTCCCGGAGAATCAGCATGTGGGTTGAATACGCTTCCAACTCCGACAGTATGTGAGACGAGATAAGCAGGGTCAGACCACGGCTTCGCAGATTCAGAAACAATTCACCGAGTTCATAACGCGCTTCAGGATCGAGTCCGGAAGCCGGTTCGTCGAGTATGACTACGCGCGGCGCATGGATGATCGCATGCGCGATCGCGACGCGCTGACGCAGGCCACGCGACAGATCCCCTGCACGCTGATCGAGGCGCTCTGCGAGACCGAGATCCGTTGCTGTCTGATTTACGACGGATTCGACTCCGGGTGAGTCGACGCCATTCGCGCTCGCCACGTAAGTGAGCGACTGACCTACCGTCAAATCATCGTAGAGCCCGAAGAAATCCGACAGATAGCCGATCGATTCGTGGCTTCGACGCGGTTCTT
>JAYYZW010000084.1:0-18325 GCA_036339995.1 Pseudomonadota bacterium | reverse complement strand
ATCTGCTCGGTGGCATGACGGCCGGTTCAATTTTCACGGCTCAATTCTGGATCGCGATGGCTGTCGCCGTAGTCGCCGGCTACGCGGCCGGTTATCCCGTAAATTACTTCATGTTAAAGCGCGGAATCAAAGAGAAATGCCACTGACGGATAAGTAATCGCGCTGCTCGTCGACGCGCAATCTCTTGTTATATGTTCAAGCCTCCCTAAGTTCACCAGTTAGCGCAGAACTCCTAGAGCCAGCCCACGTTATTAGCCGTTCATCACAGGCTTTGAATCCGCCGCGGCCCGGCTTTGAATAATATTTCTGATTGAATGCGTGCGGGGATTGCAATGCTGCTACGGCGCCGTTACACTTCGGAACCACATCCATACGGTACCGTACGGAATAAGTCCATTTCGAGCGATTAACTAACTGATTCGATCCCGGATTAAGCGATTCGCGTGGGTCGTTTAATCGGGTTCTTGCGGACGCGTAATGAGCAGCCGAAAGCGGCGTTCTGCGAGTTCGTCGCGCAGGTCCGAATCGATATTTAAGGAGGTCGTGTACTCGCCCACCTGGTAGAAGTAGAGCGCCTGCGCGCGCAGCAGAGATTCGGCTTCTTCGAAATCCGCGGCCCGGAACAGGGCTGACAGATATTCGATCCGCCGGCGGTCGATTTCAGCAACAGCGACCGCCGCGTATTTGTCGAACCGGGCGAATTCGCGCATGGCGACATCATGGCGCGAGTCATCGGTATGATGCGTGAATTCGATTACGGACTTGATCAGGTTAGGCGCATCAGTGATGTGCAAGACGTCGAGCCCATCGATGAATCCGATCTGTTTGTCGCGCCACCAGTTGACCATGTCGTGGAGCAATTCTTCCCGGTTCTTGAAATGCCAGTAGAAGCTGCCCTTGGTAACGTCGAGTTCGCGCGCGAGGATTTCGACCTTGACACTGTTAATGCCGTGCGAGAACAGGACGTCCAGCGCTTTCTGGAGCCAGCCGTCCCGATGCAAGGTCTGTTTGGCCGGTTTAGACATCGTTCCTCGGGGTATGCGCGTTTCGACCACGCCCCACCGATTTCGGCCGAGCGTGCGCACGATTCCATACAGTGTTGCCGGCCCTGACTACAAGTAAACTCGAGTTGATCACGTTTTGCATGAACGAAGGAGTTCGATTTTGGATCTCGACAGTCTGACCGAAGAAGTACACGGGCGCTATCGCGCGCTGGTCGAGGAGGGCGCGGACCCCAATGAATGGGCCTATGCCTGGCGCTCGGAATTCAACCGCGGCGGGTTCAAGGCGGTCGATATGCTGATGGACGAAGTCGTCCATGCCGGCAAATGCGTAGGGTGCGCGGCCTGTGTGACGATTTGCCCGGTGGATGTCTTCGACTACGAGGATGAAAAACCCGTCGACACGCGCGACGATGCCTGTGTGTTCTGCGAGCTGTGCGTGGATGCGTGTCCGGTTTTGCGCCCGGTGGATCAAGATCTGAATGAACAGATCGGGTTGCGAGAACCGATCAAGGACGAAGGCTTCGGACCGTACTCCTACGGCGTACTCGCGCGCACCACCAAGGATTACATTCTCAAAGAAGGGCAGGACGGCGGCATCTGCAGTGCGCTGATCATCCACGGTATGCAGCAGGGCACGATCAAAGCGGCAGTGGTCGGCAACGAGGATCCGGAGGATCCGTCGATGGGCTACGCCAAGCTGGCCACGACGGAAGAGGAAGTCATGCAGAGCGTGCGGTCGAGGTATACCTACCAACCCAATACGCTGACCCTCATCGAGGCCATGAAGCGCGGCATTGGCCCGCTCGCGGTGGTCGGGGTGCCCTGTCAGGTCGATGGCGTGCGCCAGCAGCAGTTCAGCGCCATCCGACTCGATGTAGCCGAGTGGTATCGCGAGAACATCGGTCTCGTCGTCGGCCTGTTCTGCTCTGAGGCTTTCACTTCAAAAGGCATCGACTGGCTGTCGCAGGAACTCGAGGTGCCGCGACGCGATATCTCCAAGATCAACATCAAGGGCAAAGTCGAAATCACGCTTCGGGACGGCCGCGAGGAAATCTTATCCCTGAAGAAGTTCGGCAAATATGCGCGACCAGCATGTCTGTATTGCAAAGACTACGCGGCCGACAATGCCGACATTGGTCTCGGCGGTATCGGGCTCAGTGGCTGGACTTTCACCGTGATCCGAACGGCAGCGGGGCACAAAGCATTCCAGGCCCTGCGCGAATCCGGTTGGATCGAGATCATGGCGCTGGACGAAGTGCCGAAAGCCAGAGATCTGCTGATCCGTTTATCCAAGTACAAACGTAATCGGCCGTTGCCGGCCTTGATGCCGACGCTTTCCGAGCGCGAGGAAATCGGCAATCTGGATCCCAAGAACTACTACCGTGGTTGGGAGGAGGGCAACTCCGCCGAGGATTGGCGACCGCTGCCACCCCCACCGCCGAAGAAAAAGGCACAACCGAAAAAGGAGAATCCAGCATGAACACTACAGCGAAACCATTGCTGGAAGACCTCAACGTCATCGTTTCCGGCCAGGGCGGCGACGGATCGCTGACCGTCGTTAACGTGTTAGCCGACGTATTACGCTCGAGCGGCATGCGTGTCTACACCGAACGCGACGTCTTGTCGCGCATCAAGGGCGGAATTACGGCGGCGACATTGCGCGCATTCGCCGGCGAGCGTCTGTGTATTGGCAGCCATATCGATCTCTTGGTCGCATTCGACCTGGCCGCGGTGAAAAAACATGCTTATCGCCTGAACGACCGCAGCGTCGTTATCTACGACAACTCGGGCGGAGGACTACCGGACGATGCCGGTGTGCCCGAGGGCGCACGCATGTTCGGTGTGCCCTTGAGCCGCCATGCAGTGCGCACCTTCCGACGCGATCTCTACAAAAACAGTATTTCCTTTGCCGTCATCGGCCGCCTGCTTGGTCTCGACGACGAAGAGATGCGGCGCGCGTTCGAGAGACGCTTTTCGCGCCGCGGCACCCAGGCGCTCAAGTACAACCTCAACGCACTAACCGTGGGATTGTCGCTTGCCGATGAAGTGGGGCTGACGAAGGAAGACGGTATGTATGAAATCGTTCCCGTCGACGCACGGCCACACATGTTGATCACCGGCAACGAAGCGCTGGCGTTTGGCTTCCTGGTGGCGGGCGGGCGCTTTTATGCCGGCTATCCGATCACGCCGTCCACCGAGATCATGGAATGGCTGATCAAATGGATGCCGAAGTATGGGGGCATCGTACGTCAGGCCGAAGACGAACTCTCGGCTATCAACATGTCGATCGGTGCCGCCTTGACCGGGACCCGCGCGATGTGTGCAACCTGTGGCCCCGGCCTGTCGCTAATGCAGGAAGGCATAGGACAGCTCGGTATGGCGGAAATCCCGCTGGTTATCGTCGACGCGCAACGCGGCGGACCGAGCACGGGGCTACCGACCAAGCCTGAGCAGAGTGACATCAACCTGCTCGTGTACAGCGGACACGGTGATTTCCCCCGCATCGTGCTCGCACCGAGTCACCCGGAAGAGTGTTTTCATTTGGCCATCAAGGCGACGAACCTCGCGGCGCGTTATCAATGCCCGGTGTTCATTGCGTCGGACCAAGGCCTGTCCCAGAACACTGCTACTGTCGATCCCTTCAAACTCGATGAGATCGACATCGACCGCGGTAAACGCCTCGATGCCGAGACGCTGGCAGGGATGGAGATTTACAAACGCTATGCGTTCAGTCATGACGGCGTATCTGCATTCGCTCAACCCGGCACGCCGGGCGGGATGTGGCTCGTCACCGACAACGAACACGACGAGTTCGGGCACGTCTCGACCGACCCCATCAATCGCAAGCGAATGATGGATAAGCGCATGGAAAAAATGCGGACTGTAGTGTCGGATTTACCGCTCGCAATATCGCATGGACCGAACGATGCAGAGATTGGATTCATCGGCGTCGGCATGGCTTATGGCGTCATTCTCGAAGCCATGGATTTGTTCGCCGACCAAGGAATCGCCACGCAGTATCACCAGCCACGCACCCTGTGGCCGATGCTTGATGAGACCGTGGCTTTCACGCACAGCTGTCGCAAGGTTTACGTCGTCGAGTACAACGCGACTGCGCAGCTTGCAAAGCTGATCATAGGTCAGGGTGGCGACAGAAAGCATATCGACAGCGTTCTCAAATATGACGGCACGCCGATGCGTGCAGAAGACATCGTCGACCATGTGTCGAACGACATTAGCAATCAGAAGGCGGAAGTCGCATGACTCATACATTTGATCCTGTACGCCCGATTTGGTGCGCCGGTTGCGGTGATTTCGGTGTTCAGCAGGCGCTCGTCAACGCGTTAGACGAACTCGAGGTCCCCGTACACGAGCGCCTGATCGTCGCCGGAATCGGATGCTCCGGCTCCCTGCAGAATAATGTGTCGTGCTACGGCTATCACGCACTGCACGGTCGCGTGCTGCCAACGGCGACCGGCGTAAAGCTCGCCAACCCGGAACTCACCGTGATCGGTGTCGGCGGTGACGGCGATGGGTACGCCATCGGCTGTGGACATTTTGTGCATGCCTTAAAACGGAATCCGGGCGTGACCTATATCGTCATGCAAAACGGCACCTACGGCCTGACCAAAGGTCAGCCGTCACCGACCAGCCCGGCCGGATTCGGTAACAATATTGAAGAGGACTTTGATCCCATCATGCTCGGCTTGAGCATTCCCGGATCCAGTTTTCTCGCGCGTGCCTATACCGGCCAGCCTGCGCAGTTGCTCAAGCTCACCATCGAGGCCTTGAGACATACCACTAACGGACACGGCATGGCCTACCTAGAGGTGCTCTCACCGTGCGTAACCTATAACGATACCTATCGGGAATGGCGGACTTCGGTATACGACGTCGATGCGGATTCAGGCTATGACCCGAGCGATCGCGCCGCCGCCTTCGCGCGTATGAATGAACTCCGCGCCGCCGGGAGATTGCCCCTGGGATTGATCTATCGCGGCGAGCGTCCAGCACTGGAATCGCTCGCACGTACGGGTGAATTCGCGCCCGCGGCCTTACAAGACATCGCGTCGCCGGATCTCTTGGCGAGATACCAGGAAACGATGCAGTCATTCATGAGGTAGAGGGATAGACCACAACTTGTTTCCTTCCACACTGCCGTGCTGATCGCGCTGCACAGCGCAATGCCAGCATGGTGACAACTCTTTTACGAGGCCGGGACGACCCCTTTTTTTTTGACATCATCCGGAGGACCCCGCTTGCGGGCGAACAAGACGGTGGAGTGTCCGCTGATGCGGCGTACAACTTATGAAACGATTAAGGACACGGGTTCATTTTCATGACTGAAGACCTATTCGATCTGACCGGCAAGGTCGCCTTGATTACCGGGGGCAGCCGCGGCCTTGGGCGCGAGATGGCGCTGGCATTCGCGGATCACGGTGCCGATGTCGCCATCGTCAGCCGCAAACTCGATCAATGCGAAAAAGCGGCTGCTGAAATCGAAGCAAAGGGCGTCCGTGCCTTTCCTTACGCCTGCCACATCGGCCACTGGGACGAACTCGATCCGATGGTTGCCGCGGTCAACGACCAATTCGGTCGGATCGATATCCTGGTCAACAACGCCGGCTTATCGCCGCTCTATCCCTCGCTGGAACAGATCTCCGAGGAACTGTTCGACAAGGTCGTGGCACTCAACTTCAAGGGGCCGTTCCGTCTGAGTGCAGTCGTCGGCAAACAGATGATGGAAGGCGAGGGTGGTTCGATCATCAATATCTCGAGCACGGCGGCGATGACGCCAAGTCCGACGGCACAACCCTACGGTGCCGCGAAAGCGGCGCTGAACGCTATCACACGGGCCTTTGCCCATGAATACGGCCCCAAGGTGCGCGTCAACTCCATCATGGCCGGTCCGTTTCTGACCGACATCTCGAAGGCTTGGGACATGGAAGTCTTCGGCAGGCGCGCCCGGCGGGCCGCGCTCGAGCGCGGCGGCCAACCCGAGGAGATCGTGGGCGCGGCCCTCTATTTCGCGAGCGCCGCATCAAGCTTCGCCAGCGGTGCCATCCTGCCGGTCGACGGCGGTTGGTTGGGGACGGACGATTAGCAAGAGGAGCGCTTGCGGGAGGCGGATGTGACGACGGTGCGAACCCGCCTCGAATCCGCCTGCAAGGACGACAGTTGCTTCTAGAAAGATTCACGCTCAGTCAACTCCGGCACCTTCAACGCAATGACAAAGCACTCCGGCGCGCGTTTAGGCATTGTGCTGTCGACGGTGACCGAAGCTCCGGCGCTAGAATTCGTGGAAATTGGCCAACTCGCCGAGGCGCACGGCTACGAGTCGGTATTCGTCAACGAGGGTCGCGGTGACGCGTTCGCGTACGCAGAGGCGATCGCACTCGGCACTCAGCACATTGATACTGGTACCAACATCGCCAATATCTATTGGCGCCACCCCTTCCTCGCGGCGTTGACGGCACGAACGGTCACGGAACTTTGCAACGGTCGGTTCGTCCTCGGCCTCGGCATGAGCCATCGCGGCCTGCTGGCGTCGCTCGGCATCGACATGGGCGATGCGCGCGAGAACCTGCGCCGATATGTCGCTACCGTTCGGGACGCACTTCGTGGCGAGGCCGGCAACGGGATCCTCAAGCTGCGGGCTTCTAGGTATCCGGTGCCGCTCTACGTCGCGGGCAATACGGTCGAAAGTGCGGCGGTAGCGGGTGCGCTCGGCGACGGTTTGATGCCGTTCCTGTCGCCGGTATCGTCTCTGCCGGACCTCATCGAGGCGGCCGCTGAGGCGCGCTCTGCCGCGGGACGCGACGCCGAGCCCTTCGGCTGCATCTTGAGCGTGCCGACATTCGTGAGCGAGGACGAATCGGCCGCCCGTTCCGCCGCGCGCTACAACCTCGCCTTCTTTGCCCAACTCCCCAACTACCGACGCCAGTGGCGACGCGCCGGCTTCAAGAGCGCGATGGATGCGGTGCAGAAAATCTGGCGATCGGGCAGTCGCCGAGAAGCCGCGGCGCAGATCCCGGATGAACTGGTGGATGGGGTCTGCGTGTTTGGCGGACCGGACCGCTGCCGCACACAGCTGCAAGCGTTCCGCGACGCCGGGGCTGACGTGCCGCTGCTCGCGGTGAGCCCGGTGAACGAAGATCGATTGATCGCGACTCGTCAAGCAATAGTGGCGCTCGCTCCTTATTGAATCCCAACCAAGGTGTTGAACATCGGGGCGTCATCTTTATTATTTATCTCCCTTAATTTACGCGCGGGGAAAGCGCCGGGCTGGCCCACCCTAGGTTATTCGCGCCGCGTCACGGCAAGCTCCTTCATTGAAGCCCGCGCCTTCTTGCGAATGAAGTGCTGCACGGCCTCGATATCATCACCGTTCAAATGCGGAAACCACAGCATCCCAAGTGGGCGCAACTTACCGTCCAGCACAATGGCCTTGAGCGTGGCCAGGTCGAGCTGGATCGCGGATGCCCGCAAATCCGACGCGCCTCCCCGGTCGCCGACACGATCGAGGTCGGCGAGACAGTCGGTGAGATGTCGATCATCGATGGCAAACCGACCTCTGCTCACGTATCGGCCGGCGAGACGAGCACCGTCATCGCGGTTCATCAAGACGTTTTCTGGTCGAAGATCGCGACCAGCCAGACTACCGTCCGGAATCTGTCGCGGATCCTCGCCGAGCGGATGCGTCATCGAAACGAGGTTACATTGCGCGCGCTCGAACAGGGCTTCGTTTCGAACAGTTGCAAAAAAAAGGACTCAAGGCGGCGCACGAAATTCAAGTCGGTATGCTGCCCCAGGGGCCAAACCTGATCCCAAAATGTGATGCAGTCGAAGTGATTGGGCGCATGGACGGAAAGGCGACCTACGTGAACGCCGGGCACCCGCCCTTACTGGCATCGCTCGGCGGGCGGCCGTGGATCGACATCGATGCTCCTGTCGGCTTGATCGCCGGAGTTCTTGATGACACTGTATACGAGGCTGGGAAGCTCACCTTGCGGCCTGGCGATAGCCTGGTGCTGTACACCGATGGTGTTACGGAAGCCCGCGACGACGATCGAATTTTTTACACGCAGCCACGAGGGAATGAATTGATGAACAATCGTAGACACTAGGATATGGACGTCTACTCTCCGAATTCGCACACGCCATGAAAGTTCGCTGCCAAATAATCGCCACGCTGCTCGCGGGCGCACTTTTCGCCGCACCACTCTCTGCCACCGACGGCGCGGCGTACCTCGCGCCTCGTGGACCTGGTGGCAAGCCCGACCTGAACGGCACCTGGCAGGCCTGGAACAGGGCGAACGATGACCTGGAGCACCATGCCGCAAAAGCCGCCATGGCGTTCCGGGAGGGGCCTGCGGGCCCAGTACCTGCGAAGGAGGTCGTGGCCTTGGGTGCCATTGGTGCAGTCCCTGCCGGCATGGGTGTCGTAGTGGGCGGAGAGATCCCTTACCAGCCGGCGGCGCGCAAAAAAAAAGCCTATAACCAGAAACATTGGCTGAGCCTGGACCCGGAGATCAAGTGCTACCAGCCAGGCATCCCGCGCGCGACCTACATGCCATACCCGTTTCAAATCCTGCACAACGAAGACGCCCTCTTCTTCGCTTATGAGTATGCCGGGGCGGTACGCAACATCCATCTCACGGATCCCGGCCCTGCCCCCATTGACTCGTGGATGGGGCAGTCTGTCGGCAGGTGGGATGGCGACACCCTCATCATTGAAACGACCGGACAGAACGATCAGGCTTGGCTGGACCGTGCCGGGAATTTTCATAGCGAAGCCCTGCGCGTGATCGAACGCTTCACGCCGACGAGTTCGCATACGATGTCTTACGAGGCTCTCTTAGAGGACCAAAAGATCTTCACGCAGCCCTGGACAATCCGTATGACATTGTACCGGCTGGTCGGCGACGACGCGCGCCTGCAGCAGTTCAACTGCGTCGAGTTCGTTGAGGAGCTTATGTACGGACATTTGCGGAAGAAGCCGCTGGACTGATGGGCCGTTGTTCCATGAAGCCGTGTACGCTCGCATTTCTCGTTGCACTGATCGCGCCCTTCGTCGCTGCATCATCCTCTGCTGAGAGCGGGGCCGAGGCATGGCAGCCGCCGCGTATGTCGTGGGGCGCCCCCGATCTCCAGGGCATCTGGACGAACGCCACGATCACCGGGCTCGAGCGCCCATTCCAACTAAGGTCGCCCGTCCTCACCCCGCAAGAGGCCAGCGGCGTCGAGAACTGGACGGCGGATTTTTATGCCGCCATCGATCAGTTGCCTGAAGGGCCACTCAAAGCGGGCGCCGACGTAGGCGGCTACAACACGTTTTGGATGGATCCGGGTAGCCGGCTAGCCAGGGTCGGGGGCGAGATCCGAAGCTCGCTGATCGTCGATCCAAGCGACGGCAAGATTCCCTACTCACCGCATGGCAGCGCCATGCTTTCAAAACGCTTAGCGGACTTCCAGAATGCAGATAATCCCGAGACGCGCTTCCTCGGTGAGCGCTGCATTGTGGGCTTTGGCTCGACGGGCGGACCACCCATGCTGCCCGTTCTCTATAACAACCATTATCAGATCGTGCAGTCGCCCGGCTTTGTTGTGATCCTGGTCGAGATGAATCACGATGCGCGCATTATTCGCATCGGTGGGGAACGGTTACCCGAAACCATCCGGCCTTGGCTGGGTGATTCGATCGGTCATTGGGAAAGCGAGACCCTCGTTGTCGAAACCACGCAGTTCAATCCCGGGCAGAGCTTCCGGGCCTCGCTCAGACACCAGATCTACATGTCTCCGGATGCCATCGTCGTCGAGCGGTTCACGCGCATCGGTCTTCGCGAGATCCTCTACGAATTCTCCGTCGAAGATCCGTCCGTTTTCACCCAGGTCTGGCGTGGCGAAGTGCCGATGCTCGCAGCGGACGGCCAGATATACGAATATGCCTGCCACGAGGGCAACTACTCACTGACGGGAGTCCTTGCGGGTGCGCGCAAAGAGGACTGAGGGAGAAGGCGATGCGATCCATCTACACACTATCTAGCCTGTCGGTCGTGCTGGCCGTGTTGTTACCGTTTCCCGCGCCTGCCCACCATTCGTTCGCGGCGGAATTCGACGCCAGGGCACCCGTCTCGTTAAAGGGCAAGGTTACCAAGATCGAGTGGATCAATCCGCATGCGTGGGTTCATCTGGATGTCGTGAAGGAGGACGAGAGCGTCGTGTCCTGGATGGTCGAAGGCGGTACGCCCAACACGCTGCTCCGGGCAGGCATCAACAAGAATACGATCACGATTGGGACCGAAATCGTCGTGCGTGGATACGAGGCCAAGGACAAGGCGTGCAGGCCCGCGTGCAAGGCGAACGGCCGCGACATCAGCTTCGCGGATGGCCGAAAGCTCTTCATGGGTTCGTCGGGGACTAGGGCGCCGCGGGATGGGGCGGACCCGAGGGAACCGCAACGGTCTCGGTAGCACCGCGGCTTCGGTAAATTAAGGAGTAGGCACGGTCCGGCAAGAAATTGCATACAAAGGATCTGACCGGTCGAATGCTGGAGGAATTAAATTTTTGTTTCTCCATCACCTTTACTTCTGAACAGCTATATCACGTTAACTCGTAACCATTAGATTATTTATGCGCTTGCGGCCGTATACTTTGTCGCCGTAAGCGTGCCAATTTGAGACCTCGATGAATATTAGACACCGGTTGCAGAAAACGAAAATTATCGCCACGATCGGACCAGCCTGCGATGACGAAGCTGTCCTACGCGACATGATCGTTGAAGGCGTTAACGTCGCGCGCCTAAACCTTTCACACGGTGATTTCGAACAGAATGCGGAGCGCATCACGCGGGTCCGACGTGCGGCGGATGCGGTCGGCGTCAATCTTGCGATCATGGTCGATACCCGCGGACGCGAAATCCGCACCGGCAAGCTGGAAGGCGGTTCGGTGCCCCTTGCGCCAGGTCACAAATTTACCCTTTATACAGACGAACGCCTTGGCAACGCTGAAGGCGTAGCGGTGTCGCATGCCACACTTCACGATCATGTCAGTCTGCGCGATCGTGTGCTCCTCGACGACGGACTCATATCACTGAGTGTCACCGGCATTTCTCTCGGTGAAATTCGATGCCGCGTCGAAAACGGCGGCACCTTGCATGACCGCAAGGGTGTTAACTTGCCGGATAATGCCAACATCTTCGAATCGATCGATTCCGACGTCGGAGGCGATCTCGAGTTCGTCGCCGCTCAAGAAGCAGAGTACGTGGCGGCATCGTTCATTCGCGACGCGGCTGATATCGAGCGGCTGCGCAGCAAATTAACCGAACTGGGTGCCGATACACCCATCATCGCCAAGATCGAGAGCCGGGACGGCGTCAAGAATCTCGATGAAATCATTGCCGTCGCTGATGGAACGATGGTGGCGCGGGGCGACCTCGGCGTCGAGTTGGATCTCGCCCAGGGGCCGACCATCCAGAAGCGCATCATTCGCAGCACGGTTACCAACGGCAAACCCGTGATCACCGCGACCCAAATGCTCGATTCAATGGAGCGTAACCCGCGTCCGACACGCGCGGAGGTCAGTGACGTTGCAAATGCGATACTCGACGGTACCTCGGCGGTAATGCTCTCGGGCGAAACGGCCGTAGGCGCCTACCCGGTCGAATCCGTCCGTACCATGGTGCGCCTCGCCCGGGAAGCGGAAGCAGGCCTCCGGGAATTCGGCCACTTACAACAAATCCTGCCGCACCCGGCAAACGTCGTCACCGAAGCCGTGGCCCAGGCATCTATCACGATGGCCAATCACCTTGAAGCCGTGGCCATCATTGCGCTCACCGAAACCGGCTTCACTTCCCGGCTAATCTCTAAGTACCGCCCTAATTGCCCGATCCTCGCCGTGACCTCGTCACATCGAGTCGTGCGGCGTCTCGCCATGAACTGGGGCGTCCTCGCCATGCATTACGAAGGTGACGGTACGGACGACGACAAGCTTGCGTTCGCCACTGACCGCGCAAAGGCATCGGGTTACGCCCGCCTGGGCGATATCATTGTCGCGACGGCCGGGAGCCAACGTCAGGCCGGCAGTACCGATTTAATCCGCGTCCTCACCGTCGAGTGACGAGCGCGTGCGGCGGGAATAAAAGGGGTTAGTGACGACTGAGTAAGTAATAAGGGGTCAGTGCCCTTAACGCTTTTCGTCATTGACGCGTCGGGGATCGCGACGCCGCGCAATGGTGCCAACCCGACGGAACGGCGACCATCAAGTGGGACATTAAGCTTTTATAATGTAAAAGCCGAATGCTTTTTTATTCCCTAGCTTGGGAGGCCCATATATCGTGTGGGATTCTGGTGCACAACCAGTTCGGCGATTGCCTTTCCGGCTTGATCGAAAGTTTCCTGTGCCTCGTTATAAGCGCCAGGGTAAGTGGAATCGAAGTGCGGGTAGTCGGAGCCCCACAAAATACAATTCTCCAGGCCTTTGTCGATCATCCATTTGAGTCCCGACGACTCGTCTGCTTCCATCGATACAAAGCACTGGGTGGCAAAAATTTCCGAGGGTCGGCGCTTCAGCCACGGCGTGTGATGCCCCATGACCCTGAAATGCTCGTCAAGACGATCGATCCAATAGGGGATCCATCCAAGACCGCTTTCAAAGAACCCCACGCGTAAACCCGGGAACCGGTCCATTACCCCACCCGCGATCAAATCCATCATCACCGCCATTTGGCCAAACGGGTGCGCGATCATGTGGTCGTAGAACAGGTTGTCCTGATACCGTCCAGTGGAGAAGCTCGGCATCCCAGATCCGAAACTTCCGTGGATACCGACGGCGAGATTGTCGTCGACTGCGGTCTGCCACAGCCCATCGCAATCGTCATCATAAAGTGCCAGCTTGCCAAAACGTTCGGGCCGGGATATGAAACCGCTGAGGCCGATCTTCCGGAGACGCTTGACCTCCGCTATTGCGAGCTTGATGTCCTGCAGCGGAATGATACCCATGGCGAATAAACGATTCGGATCGGTCTTGCAGAAGTCGCTCATCCAATCGTTGTATGCGCGGCAAGTCTCCGCGGCGATCGCGGGGTCACGGATGTCGCCCCACAGGAGGTGCGCCGAAGGAAACAACAGCGCCAAGTCGATGTGTTCCTCATCCATGACCTCGAGCCGCGCGGCCGGGTCATAGCTGCCGGGAAGGATATCTGCCCAGGTCACCTTTTTACCCGGCGCCATACCGCCTGGAACACAGGCCTCGGCAACCCCGGCGCCAGCGCCGAACGGAAGCCGTCGATTTTCTATATAAAGGTCGCTTTTGCCATTTGCCGTACGGATCTGGAGTACATCGTCACGAAATTTAGCCGACGTGTATTCAGTCCATACGATCTCGGGTTCACAAATATGGCCATCGCCGTCGATTACGCTCGCTGGTCTCGTCATCGTCTCGCTCCGAGCTTAGAGGATTGTCTCTGCTGTGTTTCGACTTGGGCTTGCGCCGCGCGCTAATTGCCTTAATGCCTTCATCGCAGTCTTTCGCCCACCTATTGTTGCAAGAAATCGTTGAATTTTTACGAAAAACCGATCCAGCGCCCGGCGGCGGCGACCGTCAACCACAATCCCATCGAGCACACCGCCAGCGCTCTCGTTTGTAATGGCAGCAGGGTCGGCCGCGCCCGCATCAAGCGGTTGCGCACAGCGAACGTGAAGGTGAGTGCCAGGACGAGGGCGCACATCTTCGCCCAGAACGCCGGCCTGAAGTACAACTTGACCGCCTCAGACAGAAACAGCGGGATGCCGGTCATCAACATGACCGCGATGGCGCCGATGAGCCACGGATTCGCTTGATCGAGGACGTAGACGGCTGATCTGTCCTTGAGGCCGAATCCCAGTAAACGTAGGTCGACGACCAGGATAGCGCCACCCAGGGTGACGAGCCCGAGGAGGTGTGTGGATTCGATCACGGGGAAGAGCCACGCCGAATCGCGGATGGCCGTGCCCAGGGCAGTCAGCTCGAGGCGATCGAATACTTCGAAAAGCGTCATGGGACCATAAGGACGCAGCCAGCCGCCCAGTTGACGAAGTCGGACTGGGGCTGGCGGTCACAATCGAACCAGTTGTAGGCGATCATGCGGCCCATCACGATGACACTCGCCCACGCGAGCAAGGATACGCCGCCCGCGACGCGCGCGCGAAGCGGGGGGGTTGGTTTGGAGTCCCAGGTCACTGCGCCGCGATTCACGTAATGATGAAAGAACACGGCATTGATGACGTTAGCCACGATCAGGATCACCTTGATTCGGAAGAAGATGCTCTGGTAGGTGCGAACTGGAATCGCGTAGAAGAGCAGGGTGCCCGTGATGAAAACGATGACGAACCCCCCGATCGTCCAAGGAAGAATACGTGCGGTGATCTCGGAGACGGGAACCTCGCGAAACACCCAGCCGAGCAGACGCAGATCGACAAATATCACCGTGCCGACGAAAAGTAGCAGCGCCAGGACGTGAAACGTCTCGACGAGCGGGTAAACATAGAGCGACTCGTGCAGCGCGATGCTCCAGTGTGTACTGGCTAGCCACTCGCACAATGGGACGAGCGACATCGACTAGGCAGCTTCGGGACTGATGGGATTCTGCAAGGCGGGGATCACTGGGGGTTTCGCGATTGCGTGAGAGGCACCATGTACTGCTCGTGGCAGGCCTGGCAAACTTGATAGATCTGCCCGCCCGCGTCGAAGAGTAAGTTCACGTCCTGAGCTTCGGCGGCCGCCATCGCCAGTTCACCGCGCGCAGTCAATTGCCGCGCATATGCGACCCAGTCAGGTCCCGCCGATCGGCCCGGCATCATGAGCAAGTTGCCGGTCTCTGCAACGACGACCGCACCGTTGCGTACCCGCTCCCAGCCCGCGTCCGTCGTGGGCGAGAGGTCGGTCTCTCCTTCCGCGGTAATGATAAAGCCCGCGGAGTCCCAGATTAGCTCTGCCGCCGGATCCAGGATCCACTCCATCGTTTGCTTCACGCTGGCGATGGGTCGGTAGGTCGGCTCGGGAATCGGTTCGCTCGTCAACGTTAGATTGATGTCCGAATCGCATCCGGAAAAGAGAACGCGCACTAAAACGGCGATGAGGATGCGTCGCATGCGGCGATCATACTGTTTTGGGCTTGCCTCCGCTGCGTGCTAGAAACGGCCGACAAAAAGGAGCGGTGATCGGTTGTCATCGACCGCTTTCATAGCGCGCAATGATTGCGTAGCTTCGCATCTTCAGTGACGGCCATGTGAGTCCCCTTCGTTAGTACCGGATAGTGAAGAGGAAGCATAGCGCGTCCTTGTGGCGAGCCATCACTCGAAACCCGGCGCTGGGCTGAGTGCTCGCATTGACAAACGGGATTATCTGGTTTGCCGTAATCGGAAGTGGCGCGAGAGGTTAGTGAAAAATGAGAATACAAACAAATTTCAGTAATCACCGATACTGTTTTCTAAGACCTGAGCGCAAATATTTAGGTATCCTAGCCGTGAGTTTTTGATAGTTGTCAGATCAGAATGTGAAAACCAAACCGTGCCGGCGAAACGTCCGCCCTCGATCCCTCCGTGTAATTTTATCTTTTTGCATCACGGTGACGGTTGCCTGGCTCGCAAGTAGCCCCGGTTCGATTTGGGCGGAAGAAGAGAGCCTGTTGGATATCTTTGAAGAGATTAACAGCGAGTCGCTTTTGGAGGCTTCCGGATTACATCTCCGAATCGAAGGCATTGCCAATAACCTGGGCAGAATTGTCGTGCTCGTCTTTGATAACGCGGGGGCGTACGCGGATTACGACTCTACGCAAGCGGTAGGCTACGCCGTAATCAAAGCATCCAAGGGTTCATTGGACAAAAATTTTCCGGAATTAACGGAAGGGCCGTACGCAATTTTCCTGTACCACTATTAAAATAACGTTTTCGAACTCATTTCGAAGCGCGGATTCCCGATGGAAGCCTATGGATACTCGGGTGCAAGCGACCGTACTACCGTGCCCTCATTCGACAGAGCGGCCATCGCTTCTAACGAGGCAACGGTTGAATTGGTCTATCTTCACTGCACCAGCTTTCGGCCAAGCGCCAGTTGCTTGGGTCGAGGCGACGATTGAATCACTTTTTCGAAACCCCAGGCTTTTACGTGCTTACGCATTGAGCGCCGATTCCGTTGCCGGATCGCCTTTGACCCGCGTGTGCATCATGACGCGTACCTCACTGTGATCGTAGGGCCGCGCGCGATGCAACACGCAACGGTTGTCCCACACGGCAATATCGCCAGGTTGCCAGGAATGCATGAAAGTCCGTGGCGGCTGACAAGCAAACGTCACGAGTTCGGCCAGTAATTCCTCCGACTCATTCGCATCATATCCCTGGATCCCGTAGGCATGCCGCCCGATGTAAAGAGCGAGCCGCTTGGTTACCGAATGCACCTTGACCAACGGGTGCAATGGCGGCTCGCCTTCAAAAAAACCATAGCCTGCGCCTACGGTGACCTGGTGCCCGATCTTTGCCTGAGAATAAAAGAAAGAGTGATACGCCGTCAGATCAGCGATGCGCTCCTTTGTTGCTTCGTCTAGCGCATCGTAGGCTGCCCGTACGTCTGCCCACTCCGTCTCTCCGCCTCCCGACGGCACAACGTGCGCGGACAACACCGAAGCTTTTGCCGAAAGCGGCATGTAAGAACTGTCCGTGTGCCACCCCTCGTTGCCGCGCAAGAGCTGCATCCGATGGGTGTTGTCATCCATCAGCCCGCCGTTTACGTCCTTGTTGGTGACGGGAAGAGTCTTGAGTTTATCGACGAGAATCTCGATTTCTCCGAAACGCATGGCAAAGTCGACTTGTGCCTTCGCGGACAGGGCCTGACCCGGGAAAATCAGCACCGCGTATTGGTGGAACGCATCCTCGACCTCGTGCCAAGTGAGGTCATCGAGCGCGGCGAGATTTACGTCGGTAAGGATCGCCCCGAGAGTCGCTTCGGTAGGTCGAATCGTCAGCGGCATACGCTAATTGGTTTTGCTAACCTGGACGACGCGCCGTTACGCGAATTTCTACGATGCCGCCCGGAATTGCGAGTTCGGAGATGCCAATCGCCGTCCACGCCGGGTAGGGCTCGTTCATATACCGATCTTTGACCTCGAGGAAGGTCTCCAGATGCCCTTGCAGACCGACATGAAACGTCGTCATTTCGATGATGTCGTCGAAGCCAACCTTGGCTTCGGTCAATACCTCATTCAAATTATCGAACGCGAGTGCGAATTGAGTTGCGGGATCATCGGGCACGCTGCCGTCGGCCAGATTGAGACCAATGACGCCCGAGCAACGTACGTGCTCGCCATCGACCACGGCAGGCGCGAAATGATAGCCGTCGTAGAAGCTCTGCATGGAAGCGGGAATGATGCGTTCAGTCATTGGGCACTCTCCTCTTGTTTAATGCTTGAACTCCGCGGTGGGAATTCCGCGGCCAGTATACCCATTCATCCGCTACACGAACTCGAGATAACTAAACTGTCCATGGAATTCCACCGAGCTCTTGAATTGCTCGACTGACGCCTCTCGCATAGCTGAGGCGCGCGGCAAATGTGTCAGCGGCATTCTCGCCGGAAAGCGTGGGGACGGTAAGCCGGATAGTGAAATATCTTCTAATTCATAAGTTTACGTTCGTCGAGGCAGGCGCGGGCTATAATTCATGTCTTCCGAACTCCTGCGTCTGGTAATTGGTGAACATGGTACGAGACCACGAAATACGGGCAAGTTTGGGCGGGCAGGGTACCGGTGCCCGAATGGCCGAAAGTTCCTGAGGTTTGCGAGTGACAGCATTATCTGAGAAAGCCTTGGCCGACTGGACCGCGCGAGCGCTGGAGGAGTCGAAGGCGGCGTCGCTAGACGATTTCGATTGGCTGACGGCGGAGGGGATCGTCGTCAAACCCGTCTATACGGCGGCGGACCTGGCCGAATTGGAGCACGTCGGGTCGATGCCGGGCGTCGCACCCTTTGTGCGCGGGCCGCGCGCGACGATGTACGTGGGTCGGCCCTGGACCGTCCGTCAATATGCCGGATTTTCCACCGCCGAGGAATCTAACGCCTTTTTCCGCAATAATCTTGCCGCCGGTCAGACGGGCCTGTCCGTCGCCTTCGATCTTGCGACCCATCGCGGCTATGACTCGGATCATCCGCGGGTCGCCGGCGATGTCGGCAAGGCGGGCGTCGCCGTCGACAGTGTTGAGGATATGAAGATCCTCTTCGACGGCATTCCCTTGGACAAGGTGTCTGTGTCGATGACCATGAACGGGGCCGTCATCCCGATCCTCGCCAATTTCA
>JAYYZW010000083.1:0-28512 GCA_036339995.1 Pseudomonadota bacterium | reverse complement strand
GACTGCGGATCATTAAGGGGTCAAGTCTTCACATGTCACATTCGTTAAGGCACACAGGAGTCAAATTCTCACATCGCAGATTCACGAATGTGACATGTGAAGACTCGACCCCGCCGGGGAAACAATCATGAGACGATTGATGTCACGCACTACGGCGGATGAAGAAGATTCCGCGATCGACATCACCCCGATGCTCGACGTGGTCTTCATCATGTTGATCTTCTTCATCGTGACGGCGACTTTCGTCAAGGAATCCGGGATCGACGTCAACCGGCCGGACGCCGCGACGGCCGTGAAACTGGAAAAGGCAAACATCCTGATCGCCATCGACGCGAACAACGAGATCTGGATCGATCGTCGCCGAGTCGACATCCGCGCCGTCAGACCCAACATCGAACGGCTGCACGCGGAAAATCCGCAAGGTTCGGTGGTCATTCAGGCGGACAAGGATTCCAAGACCGAGACCCTGATCAAGGTTATGGATGCGGCCCGCTCGGCCGGCGTCTTCAACATTGCCATCGCGGCGCAGGAGTTCTAAACGGCGGCATTTGGATGACGGCACAGGCACAAGGCGCGAATCCGGACGGGCTGTTTGCGTTACGCCTCGCGGTGGGCGTCACGCTCGGGGCAGTCGTAACGTTGAGCTTGTTCTGGATCATGCAGTACCTCATTGCATCGGCGGACCGCACGCTCGACACCGCGAAGCGCGGCGCGCTGGTCGATTTCGTTCGGGTCAAGCGCACCGAGACCGTCCAACGGCGTCAGCTCAAACCTAAGAAACCACCGCCGCCCAAGACACCGCCGCCCGAGCCGCCGGCGCCGAAGCTAGATCGCCTGAAACCGACAGCCGAAAAGATTGGCATTCGCGCCGTGCCGGTGAAAACCGATATCGAACTGACGTCCGGCGGATTCAGTCTGGGCGTCGGCGAGGGCGATTATCTACCCATCGTAAAAGTCGCGCCGCTTTACCCGCAGCGCCCGCTGTCGCGCGGTATCGAAGGCAGCTGTATCGTCGAGTTCACGGTCACGCGCTCCGGCACCACGCGCGATGCGCGCGCGGTCGAAGGCGCCTGCGATAGCGCGTTCAAGAAGGCCTCGGTCGCGGCGACGTTCAAGTTCAAATACAAGCCCCGTGTGATCGACGGCGAGAGCGTCGAAGTGCACGGGGTGCGCAACAAGTTCACCTATCAGATTGAAGATTGACTGCAGCATGTTCGGACGCCTGTTGCTCACACTATTCGTCCTTACTGCGGTGGCAGGCGGCATGGCCGCGGCACAGTACGGGTCACAGGAAACCGAGCAATCCGCTCCGCAAAAAACCAAGAAGACGGTTGCCATGAGTCAGCCTATCTATGAAAGCTTGCAGCAAGCGCAGGAACTGATCGAAGCCAAGCAGTACGGCGACGGCCTGGCGCGGCTGAAAAAACTTCGCGAAACCAGTGATCTTTCAGTTTATGAAACGGCCCAGATCTGGAACCTGTCCGGTTATGCCTATTATCTTCAGGAGAACTACCCGCGGGCGGTGAAATCCTACGAAAATGTCATCGCTCAGGGCGATCTGCCCGAAGCCATGATCCAGAGCACGCTCAAGACCTTGAGCCAGCTTTATTTCACCATCGAAAACTACGCGAAGGCACTGGCGACGGTCGATCGCCTGATCGCCGCCGTATCCGCGCCGAGCCCGGACGTCTACATGCTGAAGGGACAGGCGCATTTTCAGCTGCAACAATACCGCCGGGCCCTGCAGCCCATCAAAACCGCGATCGACAAGTATCGCGATCAAGGCCGGAAACCGCGCGAAAACTGGCTGCTCCTGTTGCGTGTGTGCTACTACGAGTTGAGCGATTTCAAGAACATGATCGCCATCCTGAAGCAGCTCATCGCCTCGTACCCGAAAAGGACCTATGTACTCACTCTTGCGGGCGTCTATAGCGAACTCGGCGATACCAAGAAACAGCTCGCGCTGACCGAGGCGCTGTACGACTTGGGCATGATGAAAGGGACGCACCAGCTGGTGAATCTCGCCAACCTCTATCTCTTGCACAACGTCCCCTACAAGGCCGCGAAGATCCTGCAAAGGGAGGTCGACGGCGGCCGCGTGGAAAGCACCGAGCGCAACCTGCGCCTGTTGTCTCAGGCCTGGTATCAGGCGCGGGAGGACGAGAAGGCCGTTCCCCCGCTGGCCCGCGCCGCGGGGACGTCGGATACGGGCGAACTTTTCGTGCGCCTGGCACAGTCCTACATCAATCTCGATCGCTGGGCGGAAGCGGTCGACGCGGTCCGCAAGGGACTCACCAAAGGTGGCGTCAAACGCAGTGACACCGCCAACATCATGTTGGGCATGGCCTTGTTCAATCAACGGCGACTCGCTCTAGCGCGTGATGCCTTCAAGCTGGCTTCTACGGACAAACGGAGCGCCAAGGCGGCGCGGCAATGGATTGCGTATGTCGACAGTGAACTCGATCGCGAGGCGATGCTCGACCAAGAACTGCCCGAGCGGCAGTTACGCGAACAGGACGAAATACTGCAGAATCTTTGAGGCATGCGTCGCCGACTGGCGGCTCGCGATTGCTGCAGGGTGTAGGGGCTCGCAAGCGGGCGAAGTCGTGAAATTCATACACCGGCCTGGGCTGTGCCGGGGTTTATGCGGTTCAATCCAAAACGCCGCTTCCCGCATTCCTCCTAACAGCAATTAGGATTTTCGATTTCGAAGCGGCCTGTGCCACGGCGCTCACCCGTCGTTATTCGCGACGTAGACGACCAGACCGTCGAGCGCATCGGTGACTTCGATCTGGCAAGTCAGGCGAGAGTTTGATTTGCGATCCAAAGCAAGTTCGAGCGTCGAATCCTCGATGTCCTCCGGCTTCCCCACCGCGCCAAGCCACGCTTCGTCGATATAGGAATGGCATGTGCTGCACGCGCAACTGCCGCCACAAATCGCCAGTATTCCGGCAATATCATTTTGGATGGCTCCTTCCATGACCGAAATACCGGCGCTGACATCACATTCGTGACGCGCTTCGTTGATGTCTACGTAGATTATTTTGGGCATTGGCAATGATCCTTTCCGAATGAACCGATGCGCTGCGTCGTCTGCATGATCGCGCCTCTTGGCCGCTACGCAGTTTTCGCACTATATTGGCGGGCTGGCGAAAAACGCCTCCCAAACATTTTTCAAATCCCAGTCAGGCCTTCGCCGCCTGCACCAGGTTGAATTCTAAATCACCGGCCTCATCCAAGGTCAAGGACTTTCCTTTCGCAAGCAGCTTGCGGCACGCCATGTGGTCAGCCGGGCGATTGATGGAATCAGCCGCAATCAAGCGCCCGTTCCGGTAATAGAACACGGAAAAGCCGTCGCTACCGATCTCACCCCTGACGACATGTTCGTCGTACGATGAGCCAACCCCTGCCATTTGCAGCTTTATGTCGTATTGATCCGACCAGAACCAAGGCACCTGGTGGTAGGTTTTGTCTTCGCCACACAGCGTTGCGGCCGCGATCTTCGCCTGATCGACCGCGTTTTGTACGGACTCGAGCCGGATCTCGCGTTCGAGAAAGCCGTTGTGATGCATGGTGCAATCACCCGCGGCGACAATGTTAGGATCGCGCGTACCGGCGCGTGAATCTACCACGATGCCGTTGCGGCACTCGAGTCCGCATTCCTCGGCGATTTCCACGTTCGGCACGACCCCGATTCCGGCGACGATGATGTCGGCTTCAAGAGTCCTGCCGTCGCCGGCTTCGATCAGGAGCGATCCCTTGTCACGGCGAATCGACTGCACCGTTTGCTCCAGCAGCAGTTCGACACCGCGTTCCCGGTGCAGCATTGCGTAGAAATCAGATACGATCGGGGATAGGGCCCGCGCCATCAATCGTTCCATCGCTTCGACGACGATCACCGTCTTATCCAAGGCCCGCGCAATGGCGGCTACTTCGAGGCCGATGAATCCGCCACCGATGACTGCGACGCGCTGCGACGCCGCTAAGCGATCCCTGAGCTTCCGCGAATCTTCCACGGTCCTGATGTAGTGAACTCCATCTAGCCCGGCGCCCGGACACTGCAAGAGGCGTACGCGCGTGCCGGTTGCGAGTGCGAGTTTTTCGTAGACAATGGCGTCACCGCCGGCGAGTTCAACGCGACGTCGCTGCCGGTCAATAGCGGCGACTCGTTGGTCCAGGCGCAGATCGACGGCGTTTTTCACATAATACTCGGCCGGTCTGAATTGCAGGCGCTCAGGATCCAGCGAGCCCTTCAAGAATTGTTTGGAAAGGGGTGGTCGCTGGTACGGCAGGGCCGGTTCTTCACCAATGAGAACGAGGCCGCCTTCGTAGCCGCTTTTTCTGAGCGAATCGCAGATCTGCATGCCGGCCTGTCCGGCACCGATCACGACGACGGGCGGCTTGCGCATATTGCTAGCAGCCTGCAGGACTTAGAAAGAATTGTGGCGTTGACATCTTGTTAGTACCCGTCCAGAAAGAATAACGCTCGCCAAGACGCGAAGATCGCAGGGTAAAAGTGATTGTTATCAAAATTATACTAACTGGTTTCTTTGCGTCTTTGCGAGAAAAATAATTGACGTTGATCGTTTGAGGTATCCATCCTGGATGGTAGCGCTCGTCTCCGTTAGAAAGGGAGCATCTATATCCTCTATACCCTCTTTTTTTTGCAGTATCATTCACCTGTCCACAACAAGAGGTCAGTCGCCTATGTCTGGTTTCGACAAAGTAGTTACCAGTTACGAGGAAGCGTTAGCCGGGATCGCGGACTGCATGACGATCATCGCCGGCGGATTCGGCCTGTGCGGCATACCGGAAAACCTCATCGCGCAGGTGCGCAAGTCGGGCGTTAAGAACCTGACGGTGATTTCGAATAACTGCGGCGTGGACGATTTCGGGCTGGGCATTTTGTTCGCGGATCGGCAGATCAAAAAGGTCATGGGTTCCTATGTCGGCGAGAATAAGCTGTTCGAAGAGTTGCTGCTCGCTGGCGAGATCAATGTGGAGCTCGTGCCCCAGGGCACGCTGGCCGAGCGCATGCGCGCCGGCGGCGCGGGCATCGCAGCTTTTTATACGCCGACGGGCTATGGCACCCAGATCGCCGAGGGCAAGGAAACGCGAGAATTCGACGGGCGGCACTATGTCATGGAACACGCCATCCGCGGCGATTTTGCCCTCGTCAAGGCGTGGAAGGCGGACCGCTTTGGCAATGCCATTTACCGCAACACCGCGCGCAACTTCAATCCGATGGCGGCCATGGCGGGCAAGATTACCGTGATGGAAGTTGAAGAAATCGTCGAGCCGGGTGAGCTGGACCCAAACACTATCCATACGCCGGGCATATACGTAAACCGCCTCATCCAGGGCGAATTCGAAAAACGCATCGAATTTCGCACGGTCACCGAGACGCAGGAATAGAGACATGGCATTGACAAGAGATCAAATGGCCAGGCGCGTTGCGCAAGAACTGCACGACGGCTACTACGTCAATCTGGGCATCGGCATACCGACGCTGGTATCGAATTACATACCGGTAGGAATCGAGGTAATGCTGCAGTCCGAGAATGGGTTGTTGGGTATGGGCCCGTTCCCTAGCGAGGACCAGGTGGACGCCGACATGATCAACGCGGGTAAACAGACCGTCACGGCGATCGACGGGGCGTCGATTTTTTCGTCCGCCGAGTCATTCGAAATGATTCGCGGTGGACACGTGGACCTCACGGTGCTCGGCGCGTTCGAGATTGACGTACGCGGCAATATCGCCTCGTGGATGATTCCGGGCAAGATGGTCAAGGGCATGGGTGGCGCCATGGATCTTGTCGCCAGCGCGAACAACATCATCGTGACCATGACCCACGCCGATAGCAAGGGAAACTCAAAGTTGCTCGCACAATGCACGCTGCCGCTGACCGGTGCCGAGTGCATACATCGGGTCGTTACGGATCTGGCCTATGTGGAAATCGAAGGCGGGAAATTCCATCTCAAGGAACGTGCGCCGGGTGTATCCGTCGACGAGATCGTGGCCAGGACGGCGGGCGAGATGCTTGTGCCTGAACAGGTGCCGGAGATGGCTCTCCTCTGAAACTCCACCCATCCTAGGTTTGACGTTCCGGAATTTCGACAACGAGACCGTCGAGTTCTTCGGTCATTTTTAACTGGCAACTCAGACGGGATTCGGTTCTGCGATCGGCTGCCGTGCACTCGAGCATATCGCCTTCCATGTCTCCTATTTCGGGCAGCACCGAGGTGTTGTTGCCGTCGACGTATACGTGGCAGGTGGCGCAGGCACAACCGCCGCCGCATTCGGCGACGATACCGGCGATATCGTTTTGCACCGCCGCTTCCATGAGGCTCCAACCGAGCGGAATTTCGATCGTATCTTCGCGTCCATCAACCTGTCGATAAGTGACTTTCGGCATGGGAAGAACCTATCTCAAAATTATCCGCATGTGCGTTGTGCCCTGAAAACGCGATGGCGAGGCCGAGTCGGCAGGGCTGAGTTGTTCTATGTACAAGCGCTGCAACGAAGCAAGCGCGGTTTCAGGGCGCAACCCTACGGGCCGGGATCTATTTTCGCGCATTTCGGCGTTGCTCGTCACTCATTTAGCGGTGCTAAACCACACTGCTTTCGCCTTGTTACTCCGCGAAAATCGCTTCCGGCGCACACGTGGATAATTTTGAGATAGATTCTAATTACATATTCGGGTAGTTAGGACCGCCGCCGCCTTCGGGAGTGACCCAGTTGATATTCTGTTTCAGATCCTTGATGTCGCAGGTCTTGCAATGAACGCAGTTCTGCGCATTGACCTGCAGTCGCGCCTGGCCATCTTCTGTGACGAATTCATAAACACCCGCGGGACAATAACGCTCCTCGGGTCCGGCATACTCGGCCAGGTTGACCGAAAGCGGGATGTTGTCGTCGATAATTTGCAAATGGCAGGGTTGTTCTTCCTCGTGATTCGTATTGGATAGGAATACCGAGGAAAGCTTGTCGAAAGTCAGGCTGCCGTCGGGCTTCGGGTAGTCGATGGGTTGATATTCCTTTGCCGCTTTCAAACCTTCGTGGTCGGGCTTGTGATGCAGCGTCCACGGTGCTTTGCCACGAAGCACAACGGTATCCAGCGCCGAGTAGGCCAGCGCCGGGAATAATCCCCAATGAAACGAAGGTTTCACGTTTCGTACCCGGTACAACTCGTCCCACAACCAGGTCTGCTCTAGGCGCTCTCGATACTCAGTGATTTCCCTGACGTCGCCGTCGCTTTTAAGCGCATCGAATATGGCTTCGGCTGCCGTCATTCCGGATTTCATCGCGCTGTGCGTGCCCTTGATCTTGGGGACGTTCAGGAATCCCGCGCAATCACCGATGAGTAATCCGCCGGGGAAACTCAGCTTGGGAATCGACTGCAATCCGCCGGTGCTGATCGCTCGGGCGCCATAGGCCAGGCGTCTGCCTCCTTCGAATTGATTGCGGACCGCCGGGTGTGTTTTAAATCGCTGCATTTCCTCGAAGGGGCTCAAATACGGATTGTGATAGTTGAGACCGACGACGAACCCGACCGACACCAGATTATCCTCGAGGTGGTAGACCCAGGAACCACCGTATGTCGCGTGGTCCATCGGCCAGCCCGATGTGTGCGTGATCTGGCCCGGCACATGCTTATTCGGCTCAATTTCCCACAGTTCTTTGATACCAAGGCCGTAGACCTGCGGGTCGACGCCATCGGTTAACCCGAATCGCTTGAACAAGGTTTTCGTCAGCGACCCGTGGCAGCCCTCCGCAAACAGGGTTTGGCGCGCGTGCAGTTCCATGCCGCGTTCAAAATTCGGGCCTTCTTCACCGTCGCGGGTGCGGCCCATGTCCCCCGTCGCCACGCCTTTGACGCTGCCATCTTCGCGGTACAAGATCTCAGCGGCAGCAAATCCCGGATAAACCTCGACCCCGAAAGCCTCCGCCTGTTCTCCCAACCACCGGCACACGTTGCCTAGACTCACGACGTAGTTGCCGTGGTTTTTCATCTGCGGCGGCAAAGGGAAGCGGATCGCGTGCTTTTGGGTGAGTACGTAAAAGCGATCCTTAGTCGCGGGCGTATTCAGCGGTGCGCCTTTGTCCTTCCAGTCGGGGATGAGTTCGTTTAGTGCTCGGGGACTGATTACAGCGCCGGAGAGGATATGCGCACCGATTTCCGACCCCTTTTCAAGCACACAGACGCTGAGCTCGCGATCGGCCTGGGCTGCGAGTTGACGCAGCCGGATCGCCGCGGCGAGACCGGACGGACCGCCGCCGACAATGACGACGTCAAATTCCATCGTTTCACGTTCCACGCGCCGGCTCCTAGTCCTCGAGAGCCTCGACCATGGCCGGCACTTCCTTGAACAAATCCCCGACCAGGCCGTAATCGGCGACACCGAAGATCGGCGCCTCTTCATCCTTGTTGATCGCGACGATGACCTTGCTGTCCTTCATGCCCGCGAGGTGCTGTATGGCGCCCGATATGCCGACGGCGATGTATAACTCCGGCGCGACGATCTTACCCGTCTGCCCGACCTGATAATCGTTCGGCACGTATCCTGCATCGACGGCCGCGCGCGACGCGCCGACGGCGGCGCCGAGTTTATCCGCCAATTGCTCGATGATAGCGAAATTCTCCGAACTGCCGACTCCGCGTCCGCCCGAGACGATGATATCGGCGGCGGTCAATTCGGGCCGATCCGATTTGGTCAGATCTTCGTCGACGAATTCCGACAAACCCGCGTCGCCCACGGCATCTACGTTCTCGATGGACGCCGTACCGCCTTCGGAAGGCGGCGGATCAAACGCCGTCGTTCTCACGGTGATGACTTTTTTCGCATCGCTACTTTTGACGGTCGCGATGATATTGCCGGCGTAGATCGGGCGCGTGAAGGTGTCGCCCGACTCGATTCCAATGATGTCCGAAATTTGCGCGACATCGAGCAGCGCTGCTACGCGCGGCATCAGATTCTTGCCCGTGGTGGTCGCGGCTGCGAGCAGGTGTTCGTAGCCGGCGGCCAGACTCACGACCAGGGGAGCAACGTTCTCGGCCAGCGAGTGGGCGTAATGTGCTGCTTCGGCGAGCAGCACATTGCTGACGCCCGCGACCGCTGATAACGCTTCGGCAACGGGCTGACACCCTTCGCCTGCAATTAGAACATCGACTTGCGGGTCAATTGCTGCGGCCGCGGCGATGGCATTCAAGGTCGCGGGAACGAGTTCGCCGTCTTTGTGGTCGGCAATCACGAGAACACTCATGTCAAATTACCTTCGCTTCATTGCGCAATTTATCGACGAGTTGGGTTACGTCTTCGACCTTTACGCCGCCCTCGCGCGCAGGCGGTTCGGAGACCTTCAGGATGATGAGGCGCGGCGCCACGTCGACGCCGAGATCATCGGGCGTCAAGATATCCATCGGCTTTTTCTTGGCTTTCATGATATTCGGCAGCTTGACGTAACGCGGCTCATTGAGGCGTAGATCGGAAGTCACCACCGCAGGCATCACGAGCTTGACCGTTTGGATGCCGCCGTCGATTTCGCGCGAAACCGTGACGGAATCGCCCGCGAGTTCGACCGTGCACGCAAACGTGCCCTGCGACCACCCCAACAAAGCCGCCAGCATCTGTCCGGTCTGGTTCGAGTCGTCATCGATCGCCTGCTTACCGAGGATGACTAGTTTAGGTTCTTCCTTTTCCACGACGGCCTTGAGGATCTTGGCCACCGCCAGCGGTTGCACGTCCACATCGGTTTCGACCAAGATGGCGCGATCCATGCCCATGGCCATCGCGGTGCGGAGCGTTTCCTGGCATTGCTTGGGCCCGATGGAGATGGCGATCGTTTCCTCTGCGTTGCCGGCTTCTTGGATACGCAGGGTTTCTTCGACGGCGATCTCATCGAACGGGTTCATCGACATCTTGACGTTGGCCAGGTCGACCGCCGAGCCGTCTGATTTAGGGCGTGCCTTGACGTTGTAGTCGATAGCTCGTTTCACGGCCACAAGGATTTTCATCGTGTCCTCCAGATCTGTCGTTCTTCCGCGCGAATCAAGCGCAAGTGCGTCCGCGGCTCAGGGGCAGGCCTGCCATGAGCCCGCTCTTCTGCTCTGCGTATCCGATGGCGAGTGCAGAACGGCGCCGGCCTCGCTAGGCGCTTCATCGCTGAATCCGGGAGCCCACTCCCGCGGCGTTTCCAAAGCTTGATTCGGGACGTGGATATTATCAATAAACAATTGATTGAAAAAGCTAGCTCGCGGCTCACAGTGGTCGAATCAGCAACCGCAAGAGCACTGAAACGGTGGCGGTCGCCCGGTTTCGACAACCGGGACGACCTACCTTTCGTTCGCCGGCGAAGCGGTCCCGGCACACCTGCTAAATGCTATAGTCCCAAGCCCGTCGGGCACAAAAACCGGTTCGGTTCACCGCCATAGAGAGGACGACATAATGAGTGCGAGCACTCCGGACCCGGGCGATGCGGCCCAAGCGACCGCCGAGGCCCGTTTCGACTGGAAAGACCCTCTGGGATTACACGACCAGTTGATCGAAGACGAACGCCTGACCAGCGCCGCCGCACATCAGTTTTGCCAGGAGCGTCTGATGCCGCGCGTGCTCGAGGCGCACCGCCACGAGCATTTCGATCGCGCGATCATGAACGAATTCGGCGCGCACGGTTTTCTCGGCGCCACCATCCCGGAACAGTATGGCGGCGCGGGCTTGAGTTACGTCTGCTATGGATTGATCGCGCGCGAGGTGGAACGCGTCGATTCGGGCTACCGCTCGGCGATGAGCGTGCAATCCAGCCTCGTGATGCATCCGATATATGCCTATGGCACCGAGGCGCAGCGTATGAAGTTCCTGCCCAAGCTCGCCCGTGGCGAATGGGTCGGATGTTTCGGTTTGACCGAACCTGATCATGGCTCGGATCCCGGCGCTATGAAATCGCGCGCGCGGCGGGTCGAGGGCGGGTATCTGATCACCGGGAACAAAATGTGGATCTCCAATTCTCCCATCGCCGATGTTTTCCTGGTGTGGGCCAAGACCGAAGACGGGGTCATCCGCGGCTTCGTGCTGGAAAAAGGTATGGAGGGCTTGAGCGCGCCCAAGATCGAAGGCAAGTTCTCGTTACGCGCATCGATTACCGGCGAGATCGTGATGGACGATGTATACGTGCCCGAAGAGAACCTGCTACCCAAGGCCGCCGGACTGAGTGGACCATTCGGATGCCTCAACCGGGCGCGCTACGGCATCGCCTGGGGTGTGATGGGCGCGGCGGAGTTCTGTTGGCGGGCATCGCTCCAGTACACTTTGGATCGTCAGCAGTTCGGCCGGCCGCTGGCCGCCAACCAATTGATTCAGAAGAAGCTCGCCGACATGCAGACAGAGATCGCGCTCGGCTACCAGGCCGCGCTGCGGGTCGGGCGCATGATCGACGGCGGTCGCGGCGCGCCGGAGGCGATCTCGCTTATCAAGCGTAATAATTGTGGTAAGGCGCTCGACATCGCGCGAATCGCGAGGGACATGCATGGCGGCAATGGAATTTCGGACGAATTCCACGTCATCCGACACATGCTGAATCTGGAAGCGGTGAATACCTACGAGGGTACGCACGACGTTCACGCCTTGATCCTGGGACGCGCCCAGACGGGGATTCAGGCGTTCATGGCTTGACGCTAGAACCGCCCGCGGCATGGCGTCCCGCCCCACTGCATCACAACAAAGAACGTGCACGGCATACGCCGATGCCCGCTCTTCACTATTGCTTGAGCAATTAAACTCGAAAACGGGAAAGGGGAAACCGAAATGGATGGCCTAGGCAACACGCTCATGGGTTTCATCGTCAACATCGCCCTGGCGGCCGCGATTTTTTACCTTGGGCGCTGGGTCGCATCGAAAGTGACCGGCATTACGCGTACGGTTCTCGACAAGCGCGGCGTCGATCCCATATTGGTTAATTTCACCGCAAATGTCATGCGTGTCGGTCTGCTAGCCTTCATCGTCATCGCGGCTCTCGGACAACTGGGCATACAGACGGCTTCCTTCGTCGCCATTCTTGGCGCCGCTGGCCTCGCCATTGCCCTGGCTTTTCAGGGCTCATTGTCCAATCTAGCCTCGGGTGTGCTGCTGGTCACTTTTCGGCCGTTCAAGATCGGCGATTTCATCGACGCGGGCGGCACCACAGGCACTGTCGAAAAGGTCGAAATCTTCACCACGCAGATTCTCACCGCTGACAACAAGACCGTCATCGTGCCGAATGCCGGAATAGCCGGCGGCACCATCGTGAATTATTCTGCGCAGTCGACCCGCCGCATCGATCTCGTCGTGTCCGTGGGATACGGCGACGACCTCGACAAGGTCAGAAAAGTCATCGAGGAGGTGCTCGCGGCCGATCAGCGGGTGCTTAAAGACCCGGTGGCGGGCATCGGCGTTCTCGAACTCGCCGACAGCAGCGTTAAATTCGCGGTGCGGCCGTGGGTCGACGGCGAAGATTACTGGCCGGTCACCTTCGATCTCCACGAAGCCTTGAAAAAACGTTTCGATGCGGAAGGTATTAACATTCCATTTCCTCAAGCCGACGTCCATCTGCACCAGGTCGCGTAACGACGACGGGTTTGCGCGTGTGCTCGGCATATGCTTGAATTCGGCCGGCCGACGGCTGGCGCATGAACGGCGCCGCCATATCGGCGAAACGGGTAAGTGGCAGGGGTGCAAGGCCGGCAGTGTTGCCTGCCCTGGCCGTACGACAGCGAAACGCTAACGCAACAAGCCGCCATCACGCGCTTAAAAGGCGGCGTATAAGTAAAGGATCCTTATGATGAACATCTACGTGGGCAACCTGCCCTACAGTGTCAAGAATCAGGAACTCCGCGAAGCCTTCGAGGAGTTCGGCGAGGTGGACTCCGCTGAAGTCATTATTGATCGACGCACGAAACGCTCGAGAGGATACGGTTTCGTGGAAATGGCGAACGAGGAAGCCGGGCACCATGCAATCGAAACTTTGAACGGTTCCGATTTCCAGGGGCGTGAGCTACGCGTCGACGAATCCCAGCCCAAGGATGAAAAGCCGCGGTCGCGCCACAAGAGCGGGTCCGGGCATGAACGCGGTCGACGGTCGAACGGCGACAACGGAGCGGATCGCGCGCGGTCAGGTGGCTTGGTGGGCTTCGTCAAGAAAATCTTCGGTTGAATCGGCTCGCGGTGCCGATCGAGCAGCACGGCCTCAATTTGCCGGAGCTCGCACGCCCGGCTTGGCGGGCCTACTGTGAGATGCTCAATAGCAAGGACGCCTACTTCAACACTTTCGAAGAACTCAATCGAAAATACGGCGACGGCGGGCGGCGCTCGTTGGCGGAAATCGCGCATCTCGAACAGTTGCTCGAAACCCACGATCGCTCGGTCGCTGGTTTCGCTAGTGCGATGCGCGCGCTGGGAGAAGTTAGCAGCGAGGCGCACGGCTTACTTGTCAACGCTCTTGCCGATCTCAACGAGTCACTGGGTACGACCGACGGCAACGCTGCTAATTAGCCTCCGGCCAGTAAGCTAATCCCCATGAAGTGTAGCCATTGGGGTACAACTCGACACACCGGCGTCAGCCGCATTGTTCTGATCGCAGGACAATCCTTGGCGGCGGCCTAAGGTACGACGACCACGTCGCCCGGATACAAGAGGATATTCTGGTCGAGCTTGCGGCCGTACTCGACGTCTTTGTAATTGAATGGTATGGCTTGCTGCGACCCGCCCTCGCGGCGGAGAATGGATATTTTACCGGCATCAGCAAAGGTCGCCAGGCCGCCGGCTAGCGCCAACGCTTGCGTTACGTCGAATTGTTTAGTCATCACAAAAGCACCCGGCCGATTGACCTTGCCCAGCACGTAGACCGCGTTACCCTGGATTTGTAATACCTGCACCGTGACCTCGGGTTACGGGATGTATTCTTTGATGCGTTCAACGAGAACGTCGCGAATCTCCGTCACGGTCCGGCTCGCGGCTTTGATGTCGCTCGCCAGCGAAAAAGAGAAGCCGCCGTCCGGCCGTACTAGCAATTCTTGCTGCAGATCGATTTCTTTCCATACTGAAACGCGCAGGTGATCGCCGGGTTCAACAGCGTAGCCATTTGCCGAAGCGTCGTCGCCCTCGCCGAAGGCGCATAGAGGCAACCAAACTAGCCCGATAACCAGTGCCGCTGTAACGCTATTCAAAGCACGCAAAGTTTGCATTTTAAATCACCGATTTAAAATTATCGGACACGACAATTTTATATTGATGGGGGGGCGCGGCTTCTTCGATTAGTCCAAGGCACGTCCCGATACGTTCAATCGCGTATCCTGTTATAGCGATCTTCAAATCGGACAATATCGTCCTCCCCCAAATAACTTCCTGACTGGACTTCTATTAATTCGACCGGTGTAGTCTGCCTGTTCTCGAGCCGATGTTTCGTGCCTGCCGGAATGTAAGTAGATTCATTTACAGATAAGGAAAACTTTTTCTTGCCTCGGGTCACCATCGCGGTACCGGAAATCACAATCCAATGTTCAGCACGGTGGTGGTGCAATTGCAACGATAAAGCGCCGCCAGGATTAACGGTAATGCGTTTGACTTGAAAGCGCGCGCCTCTGTCGAGGCTTTCATAACTTCCCCAGGGACGATATACGCGTCGATGCGTAAGGCGTTCTTCGCGGTTTTGCTGCGAGAGCCAATCCACAACGGCCCTTACCTCCTGGGTCCGTGATTTGTCGGCCACCATTACCGAATCCGCCGTCTCCACCACCACCAGATTCTCGCAGCCAAGCGTCGCGACTAGGCGATCCTCGGCGAAGACAAGGCTGTGCTTCGTATCGATAGCGCAAACATCTCCACGGAGCACGTTGTCGTCGCTGTCCTTGACCGACACGTCCCACAGGCTCGACCACGAGCCGATATCGGACCAGCCGGCGTCGAGCACGACCACCGCGACGTCCCCGCCCGCTGCGGCTAACGGCTCTATCACAGCGTAGTCGATGGAATCGTTTGGGCACTTTGCGAAGAACCCGGTGTCGAGCCGGAAAAAGTCGCCGTCTTCGCGAGCCTCGTCGACCGCGCTGTTCACGTAACGGGCAATATCGGGGCAGTAACGATCCACCTGCGCCAACCACACCGAGGCCTTCATCACGAAAATTCCACCGTTCCAGAGATAGGTGCCGGCATCAACGTAACTTTGAGCGGTCGCTTCGTCCGGCTTCTCTCGGAAGCCGCTGAGCGCGTGAACCACCCCTAATTCGCTGGACGTCAGCACATAGCCAACCTTGATGTAACCGTAGCCCGTCTCCGCGTACGTCGGTACCACGCCGAAAGTTACGACGCGCCCCGCTTCGGCCTCCGCGAATGTGGCATGGGCCGCGCGGTTGAACGCGGTATGGTCTCCAATCAGGTGATCAGCCGGCATCATCATCAACACCGGGTCCGCGCCGTCCCGCATTGCGTACCGCGCGGCGGCGGTCAGCGCGGGCGCCGTATTGCGGCCCTCGGGTTCGAGCATGATGGTCGCAGGCTGGCAGCCAACCTGCCGGGCCTGTTCCGCGACCAGAAAGCGGTGTTCCTCGTTGCAGACCACTATCGGCGCTTCGACGCGCATCTCCCCGCTATCTTCGAGCCGCGTCAGGGTCTGTTGCAACAGCGACTCCTTCCCGTGTACCGACAGAAACTGCTTAGGATAATACCCACGCGACAGGGGCCACAGGCGTGTGCCACCACCACCCGCGAGAACCACAGGCAAAATTGCGTTCGTCGAATAATTCACCGTCTGGAATCCTGCTTGATTCGGGACACCGGCTTCACTTTGACTGTCAGATCAGTGCGCAGAATGCGGTGTGGGTTGGCCATTTTACTGCCATGTTAACAGCCTACTATTCCGCTACATACGTGTCCGATCCAATTGAGCGGTGTTGTAAATCTCGATTGCATACCGTGCCAAGATCGTGAACTTACGCATCGAACCGCCCGGCCGGCTCATCACCCGCGACAACACCGTTTCCCCGCGAATACCGAGAATAACGACCGCCATCATCAATTCGATCAGCGTGAAGCTTTCAAATGGCCGTTTCGTCGGTTCTCGTGCACCTCGCATCTTTCAACTCGGCGATCACATGACCGCCATCTGGCCGGAACCTTACGATCCAGCTTGCACTCCGATCGTCAGAAACCACCGCCGTCACCCCGTGCGATGCGAGCGTACGCCGGGGTCTCGCAAATGACCGTGCGCCCGCCGTCCCGCAAGACGAAGCGAGCCGCGATGCCAAGATTCGAGGCAAGGTCCGGACCGCTTTCCGGCCCTAGCACCATCAAGGCCGTCGCGTAAGCATCGGCCCACACCGCATCCTCGTGCAGCACCGTCACGGCTGCCAGCCGATGCGTCACCGGCGCACCGGTGCGGGGGTCCAGCGTATGTCCGTAGCGTTGGCCCTCGATCTCACGGAAATTACGGTAATTACCCGATGTGGCGAGCGCCATGTCGGAGAGCGTCAGGACCGCATCCGGTACGATCCAGTCCCCGTCCGGGCGCTCGAGCGCGATGCGCCATCCGGTGCCGCCGGGATTGCGGCCGCTGAGTTTGATCTCGCCGCCGATCTCGACCATGAAGTGCTCTAAGCCGTTGCGTTCGATCAGTGCCGCCAGGCGATCGACGGCATAGCCTTTCGCGATCGCCGACAGATCGATGTAAACGTCTCGATGGGCCTTCATTATTGACGGCGGCGTTAAACGCAGACTCAGATGATCGAAGCCCACGAATGCGCTTGCTTGTTTGAGTTGTTCGGGCGATGGAGGGCCGGGCGCCGCATCGTGCGGCCCGAAACCCCACAGATTGACCAGCGGACCGACCGTCACGTCGAATGCGCCGCCGCTGTCGCCATGAACGGTGGCTGCAATGGAGAGTACCTCGAAGAGATCATTTGACACTTCGATCCATTGCTGGGCTCCGCTGCGATTGAGGATCGAGAGCTCGGATCCCGGATCGTAGGTCGACATCGACCCATTGATGCGGCCGAGTACCTCGTCGATGCGTATTTTGAGTGAAGCGGCGGCGTCCGGCGTCACGGGTTCGGCGATCTTGACGGTATACGTCGTACCCATCGTCGCTCCGCGAACAACGGTCAAGGCTTCTCGTTCAGCACATCCGGCCAGGCCCGCGCTGAGCACCAATGCGAGTAAACAAAGCGCGCCCGGCAACCACACCCGGCTTCTAGGGGACTGACCCGGGGAACTCTCGCAATTCACGTTAGTCACTCAAGCCATTAGAATTACGGGCTAAAATACATAAGGTCGGGGTATCAGCCGGCTGTTCGAACTTTAGATAACGGTAAATATGGACACCGCAACTTCGACCCGCGAGGCCATTTACAGACTGCGCGATTTCGTGAGTCAGCGCATTCTCGGCCAGGAACGCCTGGTCGAGCGGCTGCTGGTGGCGCTGCTGTGCGATGGTCATCTCCTGGTCGAAGGCGCCCCCGGCCTCGCCAAGACGCGCGCGATCAAGATTTTGGGCGAAGGTATCGAGGGCGAATTCCATCGGATTCAGTTTACCCCCGATCTCATGCCCGCAGACCTCACAGGTACGGAAATATATCGCCCTCAGGACGGTTCGTTCGTGTTCCAGCAGGGACCGCTGTTTCACAATCTCGTCCTCGCCGATGAGGTTAATCGTGCGCCGGCTAAAGTACAGTCGGCCCTTCTTGAAGCCATGGGGGAGCGGCAGATCACCATCGGGCGGGTTTCCTATCACTTGCCGGAACTGTTCATGGTGATGGCGACACAGAATCCGCTGGAGCACGAAGGCACCTACCCGCTACCGGAGGCGCAACTCGACCGGTTCCTCCTGCACGTCAACATTACCTATCCCAATCACGAGGCCGAAAAGCGGGTACTGCAGCTCGCGCGCGAGGAAGCCGCCAATCCGGTCGAAGCCGGCAGCGCGTCCACCGCAGTCCTGGATCAGGAACAGGTCTTCGCCGCGCGGCACGAAGTGCTCGCCACCTTCATGAGCGAAGACGTCGAGCGCTACCTGATGGAGATCGTTTTCGCGACGCGTTCACCGGCACCCTACGGTGACGACCTTGCGAGCTGGCTGGAGTACGGCGGCAGCCCGCGCGCCACGATCGCGCTCGATCGCACGGCGCGCGCCCACGCCTGGCTGGCCGGCCAGGATTACGTCAGCCCCGCGGACGTTCAGGACGTCGCGAGCGACGTCCTGCGCCATCGCGTGATATTGAACTACGAGGCAACAGCGGACGGCGTCACAACCGACCGCTTCGTCGATGAACTCGTTCAACGCATCGCCGTTCCCTAACATTCCATGCCGATCGGGCGGTCGCAAGCTGTGATCGCATCGCTAGCAAACGCAGCGACGACGGTGCCGGATATCGAACGCGTCGAACCCCAGCTGCGTGAGTTAATGGGCCTCGCGGCATACGCCGCGGCGCTACCGTCCTGGTCCCGTTCCATTCGCGCGACCCAGAGCGGGCAGTATCTCTCGACCCTGCGCGGACGCGGCATGGAGTACGACGAATCACGGCCTTACCAGCCGGGGGACGACATCCGCCTACTCGACTGGCGCGTGACCGCGCGCACCGACAAACCGCACACGAAGCTGTTTCGCGAGGAACGCGAACGCCCGGTGTTTCTCTGTGTCGACTATCGTCGCGGTATGTTCTTCGCGACGCGCGGCGTGTTCAAGGCGGTCCAGGCCGCGCGCGCTGCGAGTGTGCTCGCCTGGCGTGCGCAGCAGAACGGCGACCGTGTCGGCGGCCTGGTATTCGCGGACAGCGAACATCACGAATTACCGCCCCGGCGCGGCAAAACGGCGGCTATTCAGTGGGTAAAACTGCTCTGTGAACAGGCCTCGAAGGTTCGCACGGCGGCTACGGCGGACGGTATCGATCGCACGCTCGCCGACACCATGACGCGGCTCAGGCGCGTCGCCAAGCCCGGCAGTCTGATCTTTCTGGTGAGTGATTTCCGCGCCTTCAACGACCATTGCAAAGCCGAACTCGTGCGCCTTGCCGGACACACCGACATCGCCTTGATCGCGATCCACGATCCGCTCGAAGCCCGACTCCCGGCGCTGGACGAAGCCGCGTCGGTCAGCGACGGCCACCGCACCGTACGCCTCGCCGGTATCACCAACCGTCAGCGTGCACATTACGCCGAGCAGTTTACGCGGCGAATCGAAGGCGTCAGGCAGCACTGCCGCGATCATCGGCTGCTCTTTACGACGATCGATACGACCGCCGATCCTATCGCGGCGCTGGTCAAGCTGCTGGGCGGTTGAACAGCATGGATCCGGATACGCTGCCGCTCAGAGACATTCACCTGCCGGCGTCCATCACGTGGTGGCCGCCGGCGCCCGCTTGGTTGATCGCGGCCGGCTTACTGGCTGTCATCGCCTGCGCGTCACTGTTCGCCTGGCGGCGCCATGTCCGTTTACGGGCGCAGCGCGCCGCCCTGCGGGAACTCGATCACATCATTGCCCGTTACACCGCAAGCGGCGATGGCCATGCGTGCGCGCGGAGCCTTTCCCGGCTCACGCGACGGATCACACTCGCGTACGGCGGGCGAGATGTGACGGCCACCACCGGCCGTGAGTGGCTGAGGGTCATTCAAGATCTCGGCGGTGACGAGGACCTCACCGAATCCCTGATCCGGATCCTGCAAACCGCACCCTATTCAAAAGCGGCCGCCAAGCAATTGCAGGCCAAGGACTATCGCGCGGCGACCGCCGCGATGCGGACGTGGCTGCGCGCATTGCCGAATCGGATGCGAACGCTGATGCGTTCGGACAGACATGCTGCAGTTTGAATGGCCCTGGGTTTTCGCGGTGCTGCCGCTGCCGTGGCTGATCCGCCGCTTGCTGCCAGCCGCCACCACGGTGCGGGGTGCTGCGCTGCAGGTACCGGCACTCGAAGATTTTCAAATCCTGCTCGGCACAGCGACGGCCGCTGGCTGGCGGGCCAGCGTCGCGGCCTGCGCGCTCGCCTGGATCCTGCTCGTGACCAGCGCGGCGCGGCCCCAATGGCTCGGCGATGCGATCGAAGTGCCGGTGAACGGCCGCGACCTCATGTTGGCCGTCGATCTCTCCGAAAGTATGCGGGAAACGGATTTCGTGTTGAACAACCGCTCGGTCGATCGCCTGACCGCGACTAAGATCGTCGCGCGGGACTTCATCGACCGGCGGGTTGGAGATCGATTAGGCCTCATCCTGTTCGGCCAGCAGGCTTATCTGCACGTGCCGCTCACCTTCGATCGCAGTACCGTGCTGCAGCTTCTAGATGAAGCCGTGATCGGCATCGCCGGTCGGCAGACCGCCATCGGCGACGCCTTGGGTCTGGCGGTGAAGCGCCTGCGTGATGAGGAAACGCCGCACAAAGTGCTCATATTAATGACCGACGGACACAATACCGCCGGCGTGATCGAACCGCTGCGCGCGGCCGAACTCGCAGCCGAAGCGGGACTCACCGTGCATACCATCGGCATCGGCGCGAACGAAACAATCCAGCGCGGCTTTTTCGGCTCGGTCAGGATCAACCCGTCAGCCGATCTCGACGAGAGAACACTCCAAGCCATCGCCGCGAAGACCGGGGGGCGCTATTTCCGCGCGTACGACACGCGAAAATTCCAGGAGATCTACGCCGAACTCGACGAACTCGAGCCGATCGAGCACGGCGGCAAGCACTTTCGTCCGACCGCGCCGTTGTTTTTCTGGCCACTTGGGCTGGCGTTCACCTTTACCGCCGCGACGCTGGGGATGCGCAGGCACAGCACGCGCAGTTCAGCGATGATGGACACCGCTTGATGGAAGAATTCCACTTTCTCCGACCATTTTGGTTGACCGCGCTCGTGCCGTTCTGGTTCATCGTGTGGCGCACCCTGCGCTCGTCACACCACGGTGGGGCGTGGTCGCGTGCCTGTGACCTGGCGCTCCTGCCTTTCGTCTTGAGGACGCAGCCCGTGGGCGGCGGCTTGCTTGGCATCGGAGCGACCCTGGCGGGCACGCTTGCGATCATTGCGCTGGCGGGCCCCGTGTGGGAACGGCTGCCGGTTCCTGTATTTCGCGGCGATTCCGCGCTGGTCATCGCGCTCGATCTCTCGCGTTCGATGAACGCCGAAGACCAGACGCCGTCGCGGCTCCAACGGGCCAAATTCAGGATCGCAGACATCCTGCGCTTACGAACCACGGGGCAGACGGCGCTGATCGTATTCGCAGCGCAGAGTTTCATCGTTACCCCGCTGACCGACGACACGGACACGATCGCCGCCCAACTGCAGGCACTCGATACTGAAATCATACCGAAACAGGGCAGCGAACCCGCTGGTGCACTGGAACAAGCCGACCAGTTGCTGCGGCAAGCGGGTGTTCCCCGCGGGCACGTGTTGCTAATTACCGACGGCGCCGAACCGGCAGCGCTGGAACGCGCGTATAAGCGCCTCGCTTCAATGCGCCACCGCCTGAGCGTCCTCGGCGTGGGCACGGCACAAGGCGCGCCACTCCCCGATCAGTCGGGCGGCTTCCTGAGGAATCCCGACGGCGAGATGATCGTGAGTCGGCTGGCGGCCTCGGAACTCGGGCGACTCGCGCGTACGGGCGGCGGCATTTACCTCGAAGTCACTGCCGACGACAGCGACTTGACGCGCCTGAACAGCCTCCTCGACGCTGATCTCGATGCCGACGTTCAGCGGTTGGAGGACCTGGCATCGAGTCAGTGGCGCGAATTCGGACCGTGGCTGCTGCTGCCCCTGTTGCCGCTGGCTGCGCTGGGATTCAGGCGCGGGATCCTCGTCCTCGCCGTTGCGCTCATGGCGCCCACACTACCGCAAGACGCCCTTGCAACATGGTGGCAGACGCCGGACCAGGCCGCCTACGAGGCCTTCGAGGAGGGCGCCTACGAGTCAGCCGCAAAGACCTTCGAAAACGACCGTTGGCGGGGCGCGGCGCACTACCGCGCCGGCGCTTTCGAGGATGCCGTTCAGGCGCTATCCGATCTCGACGATATCGAGGCTCATTACAACCGTGGAAACGCCCTGGCCAGGGTCGGGCGCTTTGAGGAGGCGATCGCCGCTTATGAGGCGGCTATCGCAAAAGCCGCCGATCACGAAGACGCCGCGTACAACAAAGCTTTGATTGAAAAACTGATCGAGGAAGAAGCATCAGATCAGCAAAATTCGAACGAGCAGGATGATGGCAGCGAAGACGATGCGGAACAAAGCAAGGGTTCCGCACAGGATGGTGGTCGACAGGGCGAATCGACCGAGCCCGATCTAAGTTCGACTAGTGACGCCGATGGTGAGAATACCAACGAGACCGAACCGAGCGCCACGGTCAACGAGGAAGCGAATCCCGCAGCCCCGGACGCCGCTTCCGAACGCGAAGAACGAGCCGACGAGAAGGAACAAACAACGAGCCGAACGCAACTGGCAGAAGGCGATAGCGAATCCGACGCCGAGCGCACACAGGCGACCGAGCAATGGCTGCGTCGGATCCCGGACGATCCGGCCGGCCTGCTGCGGCGCAAATTCCAGTACCAGTACAAGCGCCTATATGGGGACGCCCCGTACCAGGGGGACCCATGGTAAGCCACATCCATACCACACTCGCATTGGCAGCTTGGGTTATCGCGGTTCAAGCGGCGGATATCGAGCTCGACATTACGCCGGAACCACTCGTCATGGACGAATCGTTCCAGTTGGTCTTTCGGGTGACCGGAGAGGTGGGGCGCGATCCCGACTTCGCCCCGCTCGAAGTGCTCTTTACTCTCATCGACCGCAATCGGCAGACCTCCATCAAATGGGTCAACGGGCGACGCGAGCAGACCACTTCGTGGGTCATCAACGCGATGCCGCGGCATCCCGGGGAGATCGAGGTCCCTTCGATCACATTCGGCTCGGCCCGCAGCCCCACGCGCAAGATAACCGTCATCGCCTCCTCCGGTGCGCCTCTCGACAGCGACGCCAATATCATCGTGCAGGTCGAGGCGACACCGCGAAACCCCTACGTGCAGCAGCAGGTGATCTATACGTTCCGGCTCCTGCACCGGGTCGACCTCGCAAACCCGCGTTTTTCATCGATCACGACCAGCGCCGACGCCATTATCAAACCGCTCGGCAAGGGTCGGCAGTTCATACACAAGGTCAAGGGTCGCAGCTACGAAGCCTTTGAACAGCGCTACGCGATATTTCCGCAGAAAAGCGGACCTTTGACCATCCATCCGCTGGTGCTGACGACGCAGATACGTACCGGCAAGCGCAATTTCTCGGATCTCTTCGCGCGCGCCCTCACCACCAAGCGTGTGAAATCCGACCCCGTCGAGCTCGAGGTACGTCCGGTCCCCGCCGTTTTCCCGGACCATGCGACCTGGCTGCCAGCCCGGCGGCTGCGCCTCTACGAAGAATGGGAGCCTGACGTTGAGGAGGCAGAAATCGGTGCACCGCTGTCGCGTACGATCTTCCTTTGGGCCGAGGGGCTCGTCAGCGGCCAGGTTCCGTTGGTCGAATTCGACGCGCCGCCCGGGATCAAGATCTATCCTGATAAACCGCAAAGCAACGACCAGGACACGGCGAGCGGTTTTACCATGGTGTTGCAGGAAAAGTTCGCCTTCATACCTGGCCGCCCGGGCACGGCGCGGTTCGGCCCTCTACGCCTGCCGTGGTGGAACATCGAGACGGACCAAATGGAGACCGCGGAGCTTCCCGAGCGGACCCTTAGGGTTGCGGAAACCGTACTTGCGGCCGACCTGGTTCAGTCAGCGCCGGTCGCGGAACCTGCCGTGGAACAATCCGTTCCCGCTGCCCCTCGATTACCCGCAGTAGGGGCCCGTGATTGGTTTTGGATCGCATGCGCACTCGGTGCCGGCTGGCTCGCTACACTCGGATTGTGGTTTTTAAAGTCGTTGCGGGTCACCCAGGTACGGGCTCTCGATCGGTCCGCAGCGCCGCCGCGCCCCGCCGCGGCCGTAGCTGACCTCAAGACCGCTTGCCGGGCGGATGACCCGGGTGCGGCACGTGCGGCGCTCATGAACTGGTCGACGACGATCTTCGGGGCCACCCTGGATTCATCAGATGCCATAAAGGCTCCCGGCTCGGCGCCCCTGAACTTACGCAGCTTGGCGCTGCGCTTGGAGGGCGAGCTGGGCAGGGAAATCAACCGGCTGGAGCAGCGGCTGTACGGCCAGGTAGGCACCGACTGGCGGGGCAGCGCGCTGTGGGATGCGTTTCGCCGCCACCGGCCGTCCACGGCACCGGACACCATCCGCTCGAACGACCCGCTGCCCCCAATCTGCAAGTTAGCGGAACAATAGTAGGAAACTTGTCATAAATCCCACCTAAAGTATTCCAGAATAGGTTGTTCGGACCCAGGGTGCTGCTACAACCAACTACACTCCGGACACTGCCCCAATAAAAAACTATCAACGGGGCAGTGATGCGAGGAGGAACCGGCGGCATGAATACAGCGGCGGCAGTGCTGGCTGTCGACGACAACGCTACGATTCGAAAAGCGATTTCCATGTGTCTCGGCGCAAAGGGGTTTGAGGTCGTCACCGCCCAGGACGGCTTCGAAGCACTGAAACTCATCGGACAAAAGCGCTCCGACCTCGTCATTCTCGACCTGCAGATGCCCGCAATGCGCGGCAACGAAGTATTGCGCCGGGTTCGGCAGCAGTATTCCGCCACCGAGTTGCCGGTCATCATTCTTGCGGCGAGCAACGACAAGGCGGATATCAACCGCAGTCTTGAACTCGGCGCCAATGACTACATCATCAACGTCAACCGCTTCGGCGCCCAGTTCCTGGGGTATAGCGCCGATGAAATCGTCAAATGCCCGGTCCTGGATCTCTACGTCGCCGACGACCGCGGGCTGGCACAGGAAAAACTGGCCAACGCGGTCGACATGCTCGGGGCTGTACAACGCTGGGACATCCGCCACATCAAGAAAAATGGGGTTTTGCACCCCCTGCTAACCAGCATTCAGGTCGTCCATCCGGGGCAAATCGGACGGTTCATCGATGTCGAACAGCACCCCGGGGTCGTCCGTTTCGATCCATTGAATCTCGGCTGCACAGAACCGGAGAATCGAACGCGCACCCTCATCGCCACTGAGTTCCAGCAGATCGGAACGATATCGAGCGGGGAAAAGCACGGGATGGCCGGAGCGCTGACGGTAATTCGGCACGATGATGGCGTCGGTTTCATCGAAGCGACGGATCACCCGCTTTACCGTCGCCGTCTCGACGTGCGGCATATCGCCGAGCGCGACCATCCAGGCCCGCGCCTGCATACTGCGCCGTACGCCGCAACGCAGACTATGCCCCATACCGCGGTCCGCGTCAGCACATTCGACGACATCGAATCCGGCTTGCGAAAAGCACTCGCGGGTGGTGTCGTCGCCGGCGCGCGTGACGACGATCAGCGAATCGACGGCATCGGCAATGCGTTGGGCTGCCTGCAGGCCCACGCGTTCGTCGCCCGGCAAGCGCGCCAACAATTTGTTGCTGCCGAACCGGCTGGCGCTGCCCCCGGCAAGTAGCAATCCCGTCAGCGCGTCACCCACACCGTCACGCCGATGCGCGTCGAGTCACGATTTCCACGCCGTTGCGCGCGGCCGTGATGTCGACCATGACCGCCAGCGCGATTTCCTGCGGCCTGCGGGTGTTCAAGTCGATGCCTATCGGTCCCCGGATGCGATCGACATCGGCCTGGCTGGCGCCGAAATGCTCCATCAATCGCTCCGCGCGGTGCTTCGTGGTGCGCGATGAACCCAAGGCCCCGATGTAGAAAGCGCGTGTTCGTAACGCCTCGATCATGGCGAGATCGTCGACTTTGGGATCGTGAGTCAGCGCGATGATGGCTGTTTGTTCGTCGCAGCGTGCTCCAGCGATGTAATCATCCGGGTACGTGCCCGTCACTTCGAAATCGGCCAGACTCCATGCTTCACGGTATTCGATACGCGGGTCACACACCTCGACAGCGTATTCGAGCTGTGCGGCGAAACGGCATACCCAGGATGCGAGTTCGCCGGCGCCGACGACCATTAAGCGCCATGCCGGCTCGTAGACGACGTTCAGGACCTTGCCGCTGAATTCCGTACGCTCGGCGGTGTCGGCAATCGACCAGCTTGCGGACTGCCGCTCTAGATCGATAGACCGAACGATACGCTGGCCCGACCGCAGGGCCTCGAGGAGATCGGAAACGGCCGACGCCTCGGTGATCGGTTCGAGCACCAGCAGCAGTCGTCCGCCGCAGGGCAGCGTGCGGCTGGATTCCGAAGCGTATTCGATCGTTTCGATGCGGCTGGGAAACCGCGTTTGGATGCGTTCGATGAGTTCTTCCTCGATACATCCCCCGGACACCGAACCTTCGAAGCGCGCGTTCTCGTTCAGCACCATCATCGCACCGGGTTGACGTGGTGAGGAGCCCCAGGTATGCGCGACCGTCGCCAATACGGTGCGCTCGCCGCGATCGAGCCAATCCAAGCCGCGTTCGAGGATGTTCACTTCGCTACGGTGCACTGAGTTATTTCCCGCTGATCGCCCATCGCTGCGGCCACAAGTTGCTCACTATAGCCCAGACCGCCTACATCGGTTAGCGCTTACCCCTGCTGTGTTTACAGAAAATCTTAGTGATCCACGGAGAACACAAAGAACGTGGGGAAAACCAGTAGATTGCGGCACGTAAACGCACATTTTTTTCTTCCTTGTGTGTTCTTCGTGTTCTCATGGGCTTACCTGTATCACTCGGTTTCTGCTGCGGGGCTTTCACCACATTGCCGAACAGTCGATACTAGATCTGCCGTTCCGCAAATATGTTTCATAATTCGCTGGTCTTTTTCGCCCCTGGCCGCGTTGCTCGTCCTTGTGTAGAGCCCGCTACTGGGCGTCCTCGCGCCTCGGCAGGAACGATGAATCCTGCGCGATTTAGGCAAGCTATTTGCGGGACGGCGCACGAGAACCCAACTCAAAATTATCCGCAGTTCACTTAATGTCCACCATATCCGAGACCACCGCCAGCCATCCGACCGCACTCGAAGTGCGCGGGCTCTCATCGTCCTTCGGCAAGCTGCGGGTTCTCGACGACATTGATTTTTCAGTCCGCCAGGGGGAAATTTTCGTCATCATGGGTGAAAGTGGCGCGGGTAAAACCACGCTTTTGCGTCACGTGACCGGGCTTGCCGCGCCCGATACGGGCGAGATCGACATGCTGGGCACTGCCCTTCACCCGGGCACGCGTAAAGCCCTGTTCGCGCTGCGCAGGAAGATGGGAGTTGCGTTCCAGCACGGAGCACTGCTCAACTCGATGTCCGTGCTCGACAACATTGAACTTCCCTTGCGCCAGAACACCAAACTCGATCGATCGACTATACGCATCATGAGCCGCATGAAGCTCGAAATGATGAATCTCGGCGGCTTCGAAGACTACATGCCGGCACAACTATCCGGCGGCATGCTCAAACGGGCCGGCTTGGCACGGGCGGTGGTCATGGATCCGCGGATCCTTTTCTTCGACGAACCCTCCGCAGGCCTCGACCCGGTGACGGCAGCCGAACTCGACGGTTTGATCCTGCAATTGCGGGATGCTCTCAAGATGACCATCATCATCGTGACGCATGCTCTCGAGAGCGCCGTCAAGATAGCTGACCGCATCATGATCGTCGGCAACGGCGGGATTCGCGCCATCGGTACGCTCGAAGAAATAAGTAAATCTCCCGACACCTACATTCAATCGCTGCTCGAACGCCGCACCCTTGAGCGCGAAGTGGACGGCGACGCCTATCTCGAGCGCTTGACGGCAAATCTCGATGAGTGACGCGGCGGTTGCTTTCGCGCCGAACTGGCTCGTCGTACGAATCGCGACCCTTGGGCGCCTGGGCCTGTTCTTCGCCCTAGTATCGATTCACGTGGCGCGTCCGTGGCGCCAGTGGCGGGCGACCTTGGCGCAAATTCACTTTATCGGAACGCGCTCTCTCACCGTGATCGCCGTCGCTGGCGGTTTCGTGGGCATGGTCGTAGCACTGCAATTTTACGACACCCTCGTTCGCTTCGGCAGCGTAAGCCTGCTGGGTGCCGCAGTGGGACTCAGCCTGATACGGGAACTGGCGCCGGTGCTGACTGCGCTGATTGTGATCGGGCGGGCGGGCTCGGCGATGTGCGCCGAAATCGGCATCATGCGAAGCGACAATCAGATCGATGCCTTGGAATGCATGGCCATCGACCCTTACGGGTATCTCATCGCCCCGCGATTCATTGCCACCATGATTTCCGTGCCCCTGTTGACGGCGATATTCAACGTGGTCGGCATCGCCGGCGGGTGGTTTATCGGAGGCGTCATTTTTGGTATCAGCGAGGGCTCATATTTCGCCGGCATTGCCGACAGTATCTTACCTCGGGACGTACTAATGGACCTCGTCAAGGCCTGCAGCTTCAGTCTCATTATCGTGTGGATTTGCACCGGCAAGGGTTACCTGTTGCACTTGGATCACCGTGCGGCTTACGGCGC
>JAYYZW010000082.1:0-10368 GCA_036339995.1 Pseudomonadota bacterium | reverse complement strand
ATCGACCTTGGACAAATTGAACCTTGGGCGTCATTGGCGGAACGCTCGAACGCTTTCGCTACACGATGCGATGCATTACAAAGAGCAGATTGTCGGTGACTACGTAATCAACGGGAATCTGCCTCCTGTTTCTTTCTATACCTAGCACTTCTTGCCTTGGTCTTTCGCCCGCACTGAGCAGCAAGACTAGCAAAACACTACGAACTAGGAACTTCTGCATCTGGGCACCCCGTTAGAGCAGAGCTTACGCCTGAATTAGATTACGTTGAAAACAACGCCCGGCGCACTTAGGCCGAGGGTATTATCGAAGGATTGAGTGAGAGTGCAGCGGCAATTGAATGGCGGTAACTTTGACGGTAACAGGGGAAACGGTAGGTTGAGTTTATTTGCTAATTCAACATATTACCCTTTGTATTAAACGGCTGCGGGAGAAACCCCGAGCTCGCCGACCAGTAGATGCACGAACCGCATCGCCATCAGGCCGCCCATACTGTGACAGACGAGATTCGTCGTCGGCAATGGATCCTCCTCCCACTTCCCCTTGACGCGGTCCCGGAATTCTTCCAGAAAATAGTGCAGCATGTGCGCCGATTCGGTCAGCGATCGGCGCCAGTCAAAACCGAACGAAACATAGTTCCAACCCTTGTCGTCGTTGATGAAATTCTTCAAGAAGATGTAAGGATCAAGGAGCGGCAGAAATCGCACCGGCCCGAACGGTGAAACCGCACGCTTTTTGAAATCGTAGCTGTCCTCAATCTCGAGGCGGAAGGCGTCGTCTGCGGTGATACCGACATCCGTCCAGATGGTGCTTTCCGGTAACGATGGTATGGGATTACCGGCATTGTATTTACGCTTACTGATCTCGAGCTGCGACCCCATGCCGCCAGGCAGCATGCAAACAGTCCTCTCTCCGGGTTTATACCGCTGCACGATCTCCCTTAATTGCAGATCGAACGCCTCGAGAATCGATTGCTTTCTCCAAGCTTGATACGTCATGGGCGGTATCCGTTAATTTCGTGTGTATGTGATTTTACCACAAGCCGCACCTGTGGGTGGCATTGTTCCAATGCCACTGCATGGACGCGTAGAGGCATGCTTGTGGACGATGATTCACCGCGACGCTTATTTCGCCTCAAACCGTCTTGGCCTGTGTGTCCGGCAACTCGCGTGTGAGCCTACGGAAATTGACCTTCTGTAACCTACCGGACGACCTCATCAGGAAATTGTCGATGAACAGGACATCGCCGCTATACAGGGTTTGGAACTCGATTTCGTGATTTCGCTCTGCGCGAGGCCTCCCCACGCACCATGACTTATTCAGAGCTTCCCTAGATCGCGTCCGTTCAGCCTCGGGAACCGGTCCTGGAAAGGCGAGCCGATGGCGATATGAACATGGGTTTCAGCAAAATCAGCCTGCTGCTGGACGGTTTTCCCGTCTTCGACTTGAAGCCGCCGGAGAGCTTCTTATAATCGAGCGAAATGAAACGATAAAGCGCCGGTAATCGCCCGTACTCCGTGGCGATGCGGTGGATTGAGGACGGGCGTCAGCCCACGGACTGACGCCGGCCGCGCACAAACGCTCAAGCCCCCCCCCGGGTCCGAGCCAAGCGGCGCCGGCCGGGGTCCGGGAAATCCACCGCGTCGACCCATCGTCACAGCGACGGTATCCCTCGAGCGGTTCTGTCGGTGCAAAAAACGGCCGGGAGAGCTTCATATGCCCAATTACACCACCAAGGACATCCGCAACATCGCTCTAGTCGGCGCCGGCGGAGCTGGCAAGACCATGTTGGTCGAGTCATTAATCGCCGCTGCCGGCGTCATCAAACAAAAAGGCGAGATTGCGCGCAGAACGACGGTCTGTGACCACCTTCCCCAGGAGCAGGCGCACGAGCATTCCCTCGATTCCAAAGTCGTTAGCTTCGACTACAAAGGTAAGCACCTCAACATTCTCGACACGCCAGGGTCCCCCGATTTCATCGGTCGCGCGCTCTCCGTGCTGCCGGCGGTCGAAACCGTGGCCGTCGTCGTGGACGCATCGTCCGGGCCTGATATGACGGCGCGGCGGATGATGGACTGGGCGCACGATCGGGGTCTCGACCGTATCGTTATCATCAATCGCATCGATGGCGCGGAAAAAGAACTCGAGAACTGCCTTGCCCGCATACAGGAAATGTTTGGTTCGAAATGCCTGCCGCTCAATCTTCCTGCCAAGGGCGCCGGCGAAGTCCTAGACTGCTTCTTCAAACCCAACGGCGCGGATACCGATTTCTCGACCGTTGAAGCGGCCCATACCCAGATAGTCGATCAAGTCGTGGAAGTCGACGACGAACTGATGGAACTTTACCTGGAACAAGGAGAGGACATTTCGCCCGATCAGCTGCACGATCCGTTCGAGAAAGCGCTGCGTGAAGATCATCTGGTCCCCGTGTGTTTTACTTCAGCTGAGACCGATGCAGGCGTCGAGCAGCTTCTGGACGTGTTTTGCAAGTTGATGCCGAGTCCCGAAGAAGGTAACCCGCCGGATTTTTTCCGAGGCGACGACGACAATGGTGAGCCGATCCATTTCGAGCCGGACCCCGACAAGCCCGTTCTCGCGCATACTTTTAAGGTCAATATCGATCCCTTTATAGGCCGCCTCGGTGTCTTTCGCATACGCCAGGGCACGATAAAGAAAGACAGCCAGCTCTGCATCGGCGACGCGCGAAGACCGTTTCGTGTGAGCCATCTGCTCAAGCTGCGCGGCGCTGAAACCGTGGAAATCGATGCCGGCATTCCCGGCGATATCTGTGCGGTGGCCAAGGTCGACGAAATGGAGTTCAACGCAGTCCTGCACGACTCGCATGATGAAGATTACATTCACATTCGCTCAGTGCAGTTGCCGACACCCATGCAGGGAGTCGCGTTGACCGCCAAGAGCCGCGGCCAGGAGCAGAAGTTGTCCGATGCCCTGAACAAGCTGAAAGCCGAAGATCCCAGCATAGTCATCGAACATAATCACGCGCAGAACCAGACGATCATGCGAGCCGTCGGCGACCTGCATTTGCGAATACTACTGGAAGGTCTGGCCGACCGCTTCAATGTCGAGGTTGAAACGACGCCGCCCAAGATCGCCTATCGCGAAACGATCCAGTCGCCGGCCGAAGGCCACCATCGTCACAAGAAACAGACGGGCGGCGCCGGGCAATTCGGTGAAGTATTTCTGCGGATTGCGCCGCTTTCACGCGGCGATGGATTTAAATTCAACAACAAGATCGTTGGCGGCGCGATTCCGCGCCAGTTCATTCCGGCGATCGAAAAGGGCATCAAGCAGGCAATGACGGAGGGAATCGTCGCCGGCTATCCACTGGAAGACGTCGAGGTCACGGTGTACGACGGGAAGTTCCATGCAGTCGACTCGAAAGAAATCGCTTTCATCGCGGCGGGTAAGAAAGCATTCATCGAAGCTGTCAAGAAAGCGGGCCCGGTCGTGCTCGAGCCCATCGTCAACGTCGACATCGTTGCGCCGAGCACGAACGTCGGCGACATCACGGGCGATCTGTCGAGCAAGCGCGCCCGTATCAACGAGACCACGGCGTATGACGACGGTTTGAGCGGTATCAGCGCCTCGGTGCCGCTGGCCGAACTCGACGGCTATCAGTCGCACTTGCGGTCGATCACCGCGGGCGCGGGCACATTCTCGCTGGAATTGAGCCACTACGATCCAGTGCCGGCGAGAACACAAGCCGAACTCGCGGCTGAATTTCGGCCCAATGCAGGAGACGAATAGCGCCTTTATTGAGCGCTAAATATTTTCATCTCCGAATTAACTTCCGCGCCTGCGGGCGGCGTTTTGACTGTGATCAGCGGTTCAGGGTCTGCTTGACGAGTTCGACCCAGTAGCTCGCGCCGAGCGCAATGATCTCGTCGTTGAAATCGAAATGCGGGCTGTGCAGCAGGCAGCCGCCGTCACCGGGACCATTACCGATGAACGCGTAACAACCGGGCTTCTCCTCGAGCATGTAACCGAAATCCTCCGATCCCGTCACCTGCTCGACGTTCGGATTGACGTTGTCCTCGCCGACCACGGCCCGCGCCACGGCCGTCGCGATCTGGGTCTCCGTCTCGGAATTGACCGTCGGCGGAAAGCGGTGTTCATACCACCATTCGAGTCTGCAGCGATGCGCTGCGCACACGCCCTGTGCCGTTTGCTCCATGCGATCTTCGATCATGGCGCGGACCTCCTCGCTGAAACAGCGCACCGTTCCACGCAATACGACGTCTTCAGGGATTACGTTGAAGGCGGCACCCGCGTGAAACTGGGTCACCGACACGACTGCCGTATCGATCGGTTTCACGTTCCGGGAAACGATGGTCTGCCAGGCTTGCACCAATTCCGACCCCGCGAGAATGGGATCAACTACCAGATGCGGCATCGCCGCGTGACCGCCATGCCCCGTGATCCTGGCCTCGAAGAAATCCGCCGCCGCCATCGTGGGTCCTGAGCGCATCGCTATCTTGCCCACCTCGAGACCCGGCCAGTTGTGCAGGGCATAGACGGCCTCCATCGGAAAATCCTCGAACAAGCCGTCGTCCATCATGGCCTTGGCGCCGGCCTCTCCTTCTTCGGCCGGTTGGAAGATGAAATGCACGATGCCGTCGAAGTCCTGGTGCTTTGCGAGGTATTCCGCGGCCGCGAGTAGCATCGTGGTGTGGCCGTCGTGGCCGCAGCCGTGCATCACGCCCTCGTGTTGCGAGCGGTGGTCGAAGGCATTCATCTCCTGCAGGGGCAGGGCATCCATGTCCGCCCGCAAGCCGATACTGCGGTCGCTTTTGCCGGCCTTGATGGTGCCGACCACGCCGGTCTTGCCGAGACCCCGTACGATCGGAATCCCGAACGACTCGAGCTTTTCTGCGACGAGATCCGCCGTGCGGTTCTCTTCGTAGGCGAGTTCTGGATGCGCGTGGATGTCGCGTCGCCAGAGCATGTGTTCGCCCGCCCTGCCGACGATCTCTTCTACCAATTTCATGGCCCAGGGTGCTTGGTCATGCAAGGTTCGGCAATCAGCAGGGTGTTCATTGCGCAAACTTCTGCTTGATGAATTCACATTGCGCCGCGATCAGTTGCTGACCCTCGGGGATAAGCTTCGCCAGCAGCATGAAACCGTGAAAGACGCCGTTGAAGCGCTGGTACTCTACCTCGACGCCCGCGGCTTTGAGCTTGTCTGCATAGGCCTCGCCCTCGTCGCGCAGGGGATCGAACTCCGCGGTCGAGATAATAGCCGGCGGTAGCCTGCCGAGATCCTCGGCGTGCAGCGGCGACAGCCTGGGATCATGTACATCCGTGCCCTTAGGGACGTAGTGCTCCCAGAACCAGGCCATCTGCGGGCGGCCGAGCAACGGGGCGGCGGCGTTTTCCTCGATGGACGGGGCCGACATCGTGCCGTCCACCGCGGGATAGGTCAGGACCTGGAGCTTGAGTTCGGGCCCGCCCCGATCGCGGGCGATCAGGGCTACGGCAGCCGACAGATTGCCGCCCGCGCTGTCGCCGACCACGCCGATGCGGGACGCATCCAGCCCGAGATCCGAGGCGTTGTTGGAGACCCAGCAAAGCGCCGTATAACAATCCTCGACGGGCGCGGGAAAGGTGAATTCGGGGGCTTTGCGGTATTCCACGGCAAGCACTGCGCATTCGGCGCGGTTGGCCAGAGTGCGGCAATAGCCGTCGTGCGTATCGAGATTGAGGTAAACCCAGCCCCCGCCGTGAAAATGCACCATGACAGGGAGCGGTTCGCGCGCCTCGGGCGCGTAAAGCCGCGCTGGGATCTCACCCCCTTCGACCGGGATAGTGAGTTCCTCGACTCGAGCACAGGCTTCCTGATCGTCGGGCTGGGTCTTGAACGCTTCGTTGAAATACGCTCGCGCTTCGGCGGCCGGCATCGAATCGAGGGCTTTGAAGCCTTGTTCGGCGAACGTCTCGAGCACCGCCTCGGATTCTGCGGATAAGGGCATGGGAGACCTCCTGGGTTTGAGTGGGTGATTATAGAGCGTCAGTGACGTGCAGCTAAAGAGTGCTCATCCAGATACGGATATTTTCGCCACAGTGATGCAAAGGCGCCAAGCGGATGCCTCAAATATTAAAAATAATCGTCCGATTGAATTAGAGTTTGCCCCCGACACCTCCACCCCGTGGGCTCAATTTGACCTATTCGTATACTTAGTTATAGTTGTATACATGAACGATATAGTACACGCTAGGCTTGATACCCACACGCGCCAAATCATGCGTCGACTACAGCGCCGTCATGGTTGGAGCGACTCCGACATCGTGCGTCACGGGATACGCGCGCTCGGTGACAAAGAACTGCCGCCCGGACAGCGAAGCAAGCAAATCTTCGGCCTCGGCAAGTTCGCTTCCGGTATTAAAGACCTTGGAAATAATGACAAGCATCTACGCAATTTCGGTCGATGAAGGCAACCCTCCTGGATACAGGAGTGATCGTAGCTTTGCTTGATCAAGACGAACAAAATCACTTGCAATGCGTGGAAGTTATATCGGACATAATTGGGCCATTGGTAACTTGTGAAGTAGCAGTCGCGGAGGCATGTTACCTATTGCGTTGTACTCCCGGTGCGCCTGAAGCAGTGATAAAAAATATCGCCAATGGAGTATTTCAGATACCGGTTCGTCTTGTTGACCGGGCCGCCGCGGTTGAAACGCTGCTCAAAAAATACCGCGACGTGCCGATGGATCTTGCTGATGCATGCCTCGTCGACCTGGCCGATCAAATGGACAGTGGCCAGATTCTTACTCTCGACCGTGATTTTGAACTCTATCGGTGGCGCTCGCGGCGTAAGTTTGAGTTACTGGTCGACCTGTAAACGATTCTATGACGCGAAAGCCGTTAATGTGATGTGCTCGCAGTACGTATACTTGAACCGAGTGAATCTGTTTTGACGCAGTGAAGCGCGGAGTATTGCGGTGTTCGTAAGGTGATTATCGGCGGTCTATCGGACTCTGGTTTCCCTTACGCGCTGCGTCCCAGCAACTAGTGACTCGGTCGACCCAAGGATCCGTGTCGTAGATTTTTTGGAAGATCAACGCCATCACGTTTTGCGGTCCGAAGATAAATCGTTCTCAAAGCTGTTGACGCCCATCGATACTCGAGGCAGCCACGTCGTGTGAGAGACGACACGATCTGGTCGTGAATTTCGAAATTGGCGAGCTGAAAGTATTGCTCAACACCGCCGGCCAGCGCGTTGTTGAGATCGGCTTTGCACGGTGTCGCCATCGGGGAACTCGAAAGGCAGCGCATATGAAGATCACGTTAACTGAAATCGCGGATTTGAAAATTATCGAGCCCGATTTGTACGCAGACGTGCGCGGCTTTCAATTCGAAAGCTTTTCTGCCAATCGCTACGCTGAAGAAGCAGAAATCGCGCTCAACTTTGTACAGGACAATCATTCGCGATCATTTTGCGGCGTGCTGCGCGGACTTCATTACCAGTTGGAACAAGCACAGGGCAAACTCGTCAGGAGTGTTTTGGGCGAAATATTCGACGTCAGTGTCGATATCCGGCGTAGTTCGACGACATTTGGTCGCTGGGTTGGGGTCGTCTTGTCTGCAGAAAACCGCCGGCAGTTGTGGGTACCGCCGGGATTCGCGCACGGTTTCTTCGTGCTCAGCGATATCGCCGAAGTGCTTTACAAAGCTACTGATTATTACAATCCTGAAGACGAACACTGTCTCGCGTGGAACGACCCGACGGTTGCTGTGGAGTGGCCTCTGCAAGAAACCGTCCCGATCGTGTCCCAACGGGACCGCGCCGGCCTGTTTCTCAGCGAAATTCCGCTATTCCCGTGAGTGCCACAAACGGTTCATCTACGTCGCGACCTGTGGTTGTGATCGGAGCTAACGGGCAGATCGGCTATGAGTTGGTCAGGTCCCTGGCGCCACTCGCCCCGGTTCGAGCGCTGGATCGTAAAATGCTGGATATCACCGACACAGATGCCGTGCGCGCCACCCTGACCGCGCTCGCCCCGGTAGCCATCGTCAACGCCGCCGCCTATACCGCGGTCGACAAGGCTGAGGAGGAAGCCGAGCTCGCCGCCACGGTCAACGGCGTCGCGCCCGGAATACTAGCTGATATGGCAAAGGAAACGGGTGCGTGTTTCGTGCATTACGCGACTGACTATGTGTTTGACGGCAACGCCACGCGGCCGTATCGCGAATCAGATCCGGCATCGCCGGCTAACGTCTACGGCCACACCAAGCTGGCCGGAGAACGCGCTGTGATGGAACACGATGGCGCGGCAGTCGTCTTGCGAACATGCTGGGTCTATAGCAATCGTCGACGAAATTTCTTTCTGAAGATGCGGCGTCTTGCCCGTGAACGCACGTTGCTGCGTGTTGTCGACGATCAGCTCGGTTGCCCCACGTCCGCGCGTTTCATCTCCGAGGCAACTGCCGCGATACTATCCGGGTGCGGCCTGTCCGCGGCGCGCCTGCGCGAGTGCCGCGGCATCTATCATCTCGCCGCGTCAGGCGAAACATCCTGGTGCGGATTCGCGCGCGCGATCGTGCAAGGCTCACCCGGCTGTGAAGCAGTGGAGATAGAGGGTATCTCGACGTCAGAATATCCGACGCCGGCAAAGCGGCCCGCGTACACGGCACTTGACACATCTTTGCTGTGCGAAACCTTTGGCCTGTGCATGCCGGATTGGGAACTTCTCTTAGCACAGGCGCTGGGCACGTGAACGTATTTTTTTGGGATAGATTCTAGGAACGGTGATATGAAGGGCATCGTACTTGCTGGCGGTAGGGGCACACGTCTCTATCCGCTCACCCACGTGGTCAGCAAACAGCTGCTGCCAATCTACGACAAGCCTATGATCTACTACCCGTTGAGCATACTGATGCTGGCCGGGATCAAGGACATTCTGATAATCAGCACGCCCGAGGGTCTACCACAGTACCGAAACCTGCTAGACGACGGTTCGCAGTGGGGCATCTCGCTCGCCTACGCCGAACAGCCCAAACCCGAAGGCCTGGCGCAGGCGTTCATCATCGGCGCCGAGTTTGTCGGCGCCGATTCAGTCTGCCTCACCCTCGGCGACAATATCTTCTACGGGCACGGGCTCCAAGTGTCGCTGCTAACCGCTGCCAACCAAGAAAGCGGCGCCACCGTATTCGGCTACCGGGTAAAAGATCCCGAACGCTACGGTGTCATCAGCTTTGACCAAGACGGCAATCCAAAGCAGATCGTCGAAAAACCGGTCAAGGCCCCGTCTAATATTGCCATTACCGGACTTTATTTCTATGACAACGACGTATTGGGAATTGCACGCGCCATAAAGCCCTTGGCACGCGGAGAACTCGAGATCACCAGCGTAAATAACGCCTATCTCGAACGCGGCGAATTGCGCGTCGAGCTACTGAGTCGCGGCTCGGCCTGGCTGGATACGGGGACGCACGCCGCATTGCTGCAAGCGAGCCATTTCATCCAGGTCATCGAAGAACGCCAAGGCCTTAAAATCGCCTGTCCGGAAGAGATCGCCTGGCGCATGGGTTATATCGACAGCGTACAGCTACGTGCGATAGCCGCCGAGCTCATTGATTCGGGTTACGGTGATTATCTCATGGCGCTACTAGCGGATTGAACGACTCGAAGCAGTGGACCGTAGGAATCAAAAATCGACTGTTGCAGTCCTTCTGCGACCGGACACGAACCGTGGTTTTTAAGACATCGGCAAGTTGCCGAATGTGACCGCACCAGGGCCGTGATGGATCGATGCATTCTCATAACCGGTGGCTGCGGTTTTATAGGCTCCAACTTCGTTCGTTTCCTGCTGGAGCACAGACCAAACTGGTCACTGATCAATCTGGATAACTTATCCTACTCGGGCAATTCCGAGAACCTTGCGGATATTGAGTCCGAACCCCGCTACACCTTCCACAAGGGCGACATCAATGACCGGGAACTGGTCGACCGGCTGGTAAGAGCGAGCGACAGCGTCGTGCACTTCGCAGCGGAAAGTCACGTAGATCGCTCGATAGTCGATTCGCGACCATTCATTGAAACCAACGTCATGGGTACGCAGACCCTGCTTGATGTGGTTCGGTATGCAGGCGACACACGGTTTATTCACGTTAGTACTGACGAAGTCTATGGTTCTCTGTCGCTCGAAGAACCAAAGCTCAGGTTTACGGAAACGACTCCGATACAGGCTTACAGTCCGTACTCTGCGAGTAAGGCTGCCAGCGACCTCCTGGTGCTGAGCTATCACCACACCTTTGGTATCGACGCGGTGATCACGCGCTGCTCGAACAATTTCGGTGCCTACCAATTCCCCGAGAAGCTCATTCCGCTATTTGTCACGAATCTCATCGA
>JAYYZW010000081.1:0-17363 GCA_036339995.1 Pseudomonadota bacterium | reverse complement strand
TGTCCTGCACCCACTCGCTAGGATTGGCGAGTTGTTTATCGATGACTTCAAGCATGCGGTCGATCCACTTGGTATCGACACATTGCCGCGCGAGTACGACACCCTCTTTCTGATATTCGGCAACCTCGCGGACGCTCAGATCCCGGTGTGCGATATCGGCCATTTCCGTCTCGATGTGTGATATTGATGTCGAATACGTTAGCATAAACGCTGAACTGCGCAGCACCAAATCAAGCCGGTGTTCCCGCATCCGAAGTGCCGCGTAACGTTAGTACAAGCCTGGAGTCATAGGTGATCGATCTATACACCTGGTCCACACCAAATGGACGCAAAGTCTCCATCATGCTCGAAGAGCTCGAACTGGAATACGAAGTCCACCCGATCAACATCACCAAGAACGATCAGTTCGATCCCGGATTTCTCGAGATCAGCCCCAATAACAAGATTCCCGCCATTGTCGATAACAATTTAGACCTGGTGCTCATGGAATCCGGTGCGATCCTGCTCTACCTCGCGAGTAAAGCCGGTCAATTCCTACCGGTTGGCGGCGACGAATACTGGCGCACGATCGAGTGGCTCATGTGGCAGATGGGCGGCGTCGGACCCATGCTGGGTCAGGCACATCACTTTGTACATTTCAATCCGGGGAAATCCGATTATGCCGCGCAACGTTACAGCAATGAAGCGAAGCGGCTCTACGGCGTGCTCGATCTACGTCTCGGCGAAAACGAATATTTGGCAGGCAGCGAATACACCGTAGCCGATGTGGCGACGTGGCCGTGGATCGCACGCTTCGAATGGCAGGGTGTCGATTTCAACGACTATCCGAATGCCCTGAGGTGGTACAGAAAAATTGCGGAGCGCCCTGCTGTAAAGCGCGGATTCGTCGTACCTAATCCGGCCGACATTCCAATGCCCCCATAAGCAGAATCTTAGAGGTCGACTAATTCCGAATGGCCTACCACGTTATCTTGCAAGGCACCGACGGTGCGATCGCCGAATTTCCCTGCGGGGCCGGCCGTTCGATTGCCCAGGCGGCATCGAATGCGGGGTATGAACTGACTACCGGCTGCCGACAGGGCCGCTGCGCCATTTGCCTCGCCCGAGTGCTCGAGGGTTCGGTGCAACCCACTCGGCGTCCGTCGAAAAACGCCGTCGGAAGCTCTGCCGACAGGAAGGACGGATGCGTTCTGCTCTGTTCGGTGAGTCCAGATTCCAACGTTTTGATCGAGCCCCTATCGCCGTGGACGAAGCGCTAGGAGCCCGCTTGCGGGCGAACGGTGAGCAGGACCCCAGATCCGCGACACTAGGACCTGGACAAGCTGATGGCAGAGAACCGTTATACTGCGCGCCGAGCGGTATTTTGCGCCGGGCTTGCCGTATTTCCGACCGTAAGCCACATTAGGCTATCCTAGCAGCCTGTTGTACTTAGGAAGAATCTCCTGCGGCGGTGGGATAGCGGTCCAGATGCGCCATAGTTTTCGTTAAATAGCCCCGATATTCGCCTCAAACCATGACACATCTGGCCTCGCTCTCCCACCCACCTCGCTACGACTCCCTAAGCCCGACAAGCTGCTAGAAACCGTACAGAGCGTGCGCGAAGAACTCCCGCGGTACCGTGTCCGGTTCTGAATTCATGCGAGGAGGCAGTCAGATGACCACAGCTACACACTTCGCCTCGATCGAGGCGTATGAGAAAGGCGGCGTCGAGATCGTCGGTGCGGAATCGCCGAAAAGATATCTCTTCTCGAACCTCTTCGAGGTCGCCGGACAATCCAGGCCCTGGGAACGGGTCGTGATTGCCAAGAATCTCGAATTCACGATCGAATGTGCGCGCGCCGAGGGGGATTCACCCTGGTATATCTGTTCACACGACGAAACCGTACTGGCGATGCAAGGTGAGATGAGCGTGCATTTCATCACGCCCGACGATAGCGGCCTAAGGCCTCCCGAGGACAAACAGGGCGCGATCAGGATCGACAGCGAACCTGCAGGCAGAACCATGGGCCACGTAAAAATGAGACGCGGCCACATGGCCTTGCTCCCGGCCGGCGCGGCTTACCAAATTAGGCCGCAATCGGTCGGCGTTGTGCTTGTCCAATCGGTCGAAGGCGAAGAATCCATCGAACGCTGGGCCGAGATTTGCCAGCACTGAATCGGGAAGTGCAAACAACAGTTCCCAGGGAAATATCACTCATGGCTACGGAAATCGAACAACTGCCTGAACTACCCGTTATCGATGACGAGCATAAAGCTGTCCTCGACAAACGCCACGGCTACCATGTGTATGAAATCGGCCGTTTCAGATTCGAACGCGATGAATATTTCGTCCGTGTCAGCTACCCGAAAGGAACCTACATAGCGGACGTCGGGAACTTTCTGCGGTCGATGATGCGTGACGTCGCTTGGGGATTTTTCTACGGTTGGGTCAACTTCGACGACATCTTTGGCACGGTCAACCGATATGGCTCGGTCGATGTCTTCGTTGGCACCTACAACGCCGGTTACAAGACGGCGGGAACTGATTTTGTCGAACGATTCGATGCGGTAAAACTCTTGGCCTGCTTCAAGTCATTGCTTTCTGATTGGACTAACGAGGGCTACGATCCCTTTGCTGCGCCGCTGGAAACCGGAACTCCTTATGGATCCAAAAACGGAAATAACGACAAGGCTGTCAATTTCCAGCGTGAACTCGCCGAACGCTTCGTTGGGCTGCCCGGCGATACGGAAATTCGTACCGACGAACGGGGATTCCCCGTCAACCGCCACTTTCGAGACGTAGTGCAGGACGCGCCGGAGGTGCACGCCGAGCCCGGGTTCGAGGGGCAGTTGTCGGCATTCAGCTTGTTCGATTATCTCGCGCGCTCGCCCGTGACCTGGAATCCATCCATCGTGTCCTGCGTCGGCGAGAGTGCCTATTGTCCAACCTCGGAGGAGCATATTCTTCCGATTCAACACGGCAACGATCGCATCGAATGGTTCATCCAGTTGTCCGACCAGATCACCTGGGAAGTCGGCGACAAGGCGACCGGAGCACCGCGCGCGGTGGTAACCATGAAAGCGGGCGACGTCTCTGCGATGCCGGCTGACATTCGGCATCGTGGCTTTTCGCCGAAGCGTTCGATGCTCCTGGTGTGGGAAAACATGGCCCCCGGCCTAGAAGAACGTTATGGCTCCGGCGAATTGCCGCCAACCGCGGCCAAGTTCTGAGCGACGGTTACGCACAAGTAAAGACACCATGCTGGACAAAACCAAGGTCGTGGATCTCGATCGCTTGCCGCGGCAGCTCTTCATCGGCGGTGAATGGGTCGATGGCGTCGACGGTGGACGCATCAGCATCGTCAACCCGTTCAACAACGAAGAATTGTTCGAAATCGCGGAAGCACGGGAGGCCGATGTCGACCGTGCAGTAGCCGCAGCCCGCTTGGCCTTCCCTGCATGGGCGGGCATGGCAGCGTCGGAGCGCGGCCGCCTGCTGTACAAACTGGTCGAGAAAATGGAGTCGTGCTTCGACGAACTCACCGAACTCGAAGCGATCGACACCGGACATCCGATCAGGGACACGCGGTTTCTCGACGTCCCGCGAACACTGCTCAATTTTCGGTATTTCGCCGGGCTGGCTGACAAGATCGACGGGCGGCAGGTGCCAGTAGAGCCAGGATTCCTCAACATCGTCAAGCGTCAGCCGGTCGGCGTCGTCGGCCAGATCGTGCCGTGGAACTTTCCGCTCATGTTCTGCAGTTGGAAACTGGGTCCGGCGATGGCGGCCGGCAACACGGTCGTGATGAAGCCGTCGGAAATCACGCCGCTGACGACGCTGCGTCTCGCCGAGATGATGCAGGAGGTCGGGATCCCGGATGGCGTCGTCAACATCGTACCCGGCTACGGTCATAAGGCAGGCCAGCGGCTGGCCGAACATCCGGACGTAAACAAGCTGGCCTTCACCGGTTCGACCGCGACGGGCCGCAAGATCATCGAAGCTTCCGCGGGAAACCTCAAACGTGTTTCGCTCGAGCTCGGAGGCAAAGGACCGAACATCGTGTTCGATGATGCGGTCATTCCGGCCGCCGTGGGCGGATCGGCCTTCGCCATTTTTCACAACCAGGGCCAGGCCTGCATTGCAGGCTCGCGTCTGCTGCTTCATGAAAATGTCGCAGACGCCTTTCTCGATAAGTTCATCGCGCTCGCCGAATCAATCCGACTCGGCGATCCGCTCGATCCGGAAACCGAAATGGGGCCGCTGACTTCGCGCCTGCATCAGGAGCGCGTGCTGGCTTACATCGAAACCTGCCACAAGGAAGGCAACACCATACTCAGCGGCGGCGGCGTGCCCGACGAGCCTGAATTGAACGCGGGCTGCTTTCTAAAACCGACCGTGGTCGAAGCCCGGCCGGGCGACACGGTGTTTACGCAGGAAATCTTCGGGCCGTTCGTGACCGTGACCCGCTTCAAAGACGAAGCAGAGGCCATTGAGCTCGCTAATGCGACCGCATACGGTCTAGGCAGCGGTTTGTGGACGACCGATCTGGCGCGCGCGCATCGTGTCGCCGATGCCATAGACGCCGGCATGGTGTGGATCAACTGCTACAAACGCGTGCACCCAGGATCGCCCTTCGGCGGCGTCGGCCAGTCCGGCTTTGGCAGCGACCTGGGCGTCGAGTGCATGAACGAATACACCGAGCCGAAATCCGTGTGGGTGAATTACGCGGCGGAAATCCCACCCTTTTACAAACGATCATGAAATCCGTCCTCGTCACCGGCGCGACCGACGGGATCGGGCGGGAAACTGCCCGGCAGCTGCTGGAGCTTGGCCTGCACGTACTGGTTCATGGACGCAGTGAATCCAAGGCCACGGCGGCCGCCGCCGCGCTGAATGCGGTGAGCGCGTCGGCGAACGCAACGCCGGTGTGGGCAGATTTCTCGCGCATGCGCGAGGTCGTAAACATGGCCGAGCAGGTCAATGCGCTCATCCCGCAGCTCGATATATTGATCAATAACGCGGGCGTATACGAAAAAGAGCGGCGCATGAGCGAAGACGGCTTCGAGATGACGATGGCCGTCAACCACTTTGCTTCGTTTTTACTGACGAGACGCCTGTTGCCTGCGATCGAATCCGCGCCTCGCGGGCGTATCGTCATGGTGAGTTCGATGACACATCAGGGCGCAAATCTGGACCCAAAGGATCTGGAACTATCGCATGACTGGAGCGCCTACGGCGCCTATGGCACCTCCAAGCTTGCAAACCTGCTCTTCACATACTCCCTTGCGGAAAGAATGCGTAGCGGCGAGACGACCGCCAATGCGCTGCATCCCGGGGTCGTCGCCACGAAACTCCTGCACGCCGGTTTTAGCAAGGGCGGGGGCTCGGTTCAGGACGGTGCAGCAACCTCGGTACATCTCGCGACCTCGCCCAAAGTCGAAGGCTTGAGCGGCAGGTATTTCGTCAGCTGCAGGGAGAATAAGCCGACCCGCGCGGCGCGTGACGGTAAGCTGGCTGACGCATTTTGGACCGCATCAGAGCGTGCCCTTGAGAAGTTCCTGTAACCGCTGATGGGGAACGCCGCAACGCGTGGAATAAGGCGGGAACCGGTGTTCACGCACATTGCGGATACTGCGATCGGCGGCTATTCGAACGAGCGAGACTGGTACCGCTAAATCACAGATTAAAACGACTTCAATTTAAACGAGGAGTACACCATGGCCGCTTACATCGTCGCTCAAGCGACTCCCAAAGACCCGGACAAAATGCAGGAATACGGACGCGCCGCGGGTCCGACTCTCGCCGTCTATGGTGGCAAGCTGGTCGTCGGCGGACCCCTTCAGACGCTTTATGGAGAGACTCCCCATGAACGTATCGTCGTACTTGAGTTTCCCGATGCGGAGGCGGCAAAGAACTGGTACCACTCCGAGGAGTACCAGGCTCTTTTGCCCTTGCGCACCGAAGCGATGGACAGCGTGTTTATTCTGGGTGGAGAGTGAGGATTCGACGAGACCACACCGGAAGATGATCGGATTCCATTAACAACCTGTTAACGACATTTTCGTATACTGTCCTGATGCCGCTCGATTCCCAATGCGAGGCCATCGTCGATGCCGCGGCGCAAGCCGGGTCGCCGTTCGACGCCGATGATCCGAAGCTGGTCCGTAGCGGCTACGCCGCCGCGACGGTTCTCTACCGGCATCAGACGCCCGCGCTCGACAGCGTCGCCAACCTCGTATTCGCGGGCCCAGAGAGCAACATTCCGGTGCGTATCTACCGCCCCCGGACGCAGGGCGACGCGCCCCTACCCGCCCTCATATTCTTTCACGGCGGCGGTTGGGTTGTCGGCGATCTCGATACGCACGACCACATGTGCCGTCATCTCGCCGGCAACAGCGGCGCCATCGTCGTCGCGGTCGATTACCGCCTGGCGCCCGAACACAAATTTCCCGCGCCGTTCGACGATGCCCTAGCCGCCGTCCACTGGGTAGATTCGGCAGCCGCGGAACTGAACATCGATCCGAAGCGCCTCGCGATCGGGGGCGATTCGGCCGGCGCCAACCTGACAGCAGCGGTGGCCCTTGCCGTGCGGGACGCCGGCGCGCCGCTGCTCAAGCTGCAGTTGCTGATCTATCCCGCCGTTGATTTTCTAGCCGACAACGATTCGTTGAAAAAAAACGGGACGGGCTACTTGTTGACGAAAGTCGCTGTCGAGCAATTCACCGGCTGGTACCTTCCCGATCGCATATCCCGGTCTAATCCCCACGCTTCACCTCAGCAGGCGCTGGATCATTCCGGTCTGCCGCCGACTTTCATTCAGACGGCTGAATACGATCCGCTGCTTGACGAAGGCAAAAAGTACGCCGATACCCTGGAGCACGCTGGTGTCGAAGTCGAATACACCTGTTATATGGGGATGATTCACGGATTCATGCGGATGGGCGCTAAGGTCGACAAGGCCATTACCGCACTCGACGACGCCGCGCAGGCGCTGCGCATCGCGCTTGCCTGATCGTTTAATGCGATGACCAAAGCCGATCATTCCAAGGGACGCGTTCTCATCATCGGCGGTTCGATGGCCGGCCTCTTCGCCGCCATTACGCTGCGCAGCCGCGGGTGGCGGGTCCACGTCTACGAACGCGCCAACGAGGAACTGGCAAATCGCGGCGCGGGAATCGCCACGCACAACGAACTCTACGAAGCGCTGCGCGAGGCCGGCATCGAGTTGCGTGACGAGATGGGCGTGCGCTGCTACGGCCGGATCATGTTCGATGCCGATGGCAGCGTTCTGGGCACTTACGACATGCCGCAGATCATGACTTCGTGGGGCCTCATCTACCGCTTCCTTCGCAAACAGGTATCCGCCGCCGAATACCACAACGCACACGCATTAGCGGACATCGAAACGAGCGCGGACGGCGTTACCGCCGTCTTCGAGAATGGCGCCCGCGAATCAGGCGACTGGCTGATCGGTGCGGACGGCGCGCGCTCCACGGTTCGCGCGATCGTTGCGCCCGGGATCCTTAACGAGTACTGCGGGTACTTCGGCTGGCGGGGCCTGATCGACGAAAAGCTCATTCCACCGGAAGTGCTCGAAGCGTTCGCACAGCGAATGGCCCTGGGCATGGCGCCGGGCGGGCATTGGTTAGGCTACCTCGTCGCCGGCCCCGGCGACGCACTCGAGGCCGGCAGGCGCTGGTTCAACTGGGGATGGTATCGTACCGGCGACGACGCGATGCTCCGTGAGCTGTTGACCGATGGCAGCGGCCGTTGCCATGAACACGGCATACCGCATGATTTGATCCGCCGTGAACACGTCGAACGCATGCGCGATGAAGCCCATCGATATCTCGCCCCGCAGATTCAAGCCGTCGTCAATGCCACCGAGTGGCCGTTCATCCAGGCCATGTCCGACTTCGGCAGCGAGCGGCTCATCAAGGATCGGACGATTCTGATCGGCGATGCCGCTTTTACCACCCGCCCGCACGTCGGGCTCGGCGTTTCCAAGGCAGCCGACGATGCGTCGTCCCTGGCGCGCGCACTCAGTGACACCGATCAGGCCATGGCGCTCGAACGATGGGAAGCTACGCGCCTCGCTTACGGCAATGCCGTTCTCCAATGGGGCCGCGATCTCGGTAGCTACATCGGCCCTCAGCCCGACGATGCGGCGCACCGCGTCAAGGCCGCATATCACCAGCGGCCCGAAGTACTCATGGCCGCCACTGCGGCCAGCGATCCGAGTCGGTATTTGAACTAGAACCCATCTCAAAATTATTCGAGCCCACGTTGCCCCCTGAAAATCGGGGTCGCAAGGCGCAACGCGCAGGGCATGGTGGTTCCATGTTCAAACGCTGCAACGCAGTAAACGCAGTTTTCAGGGGCGACCCGAAAAGCTGGTGTCCGTTTTCGCACTGTTCAAGGCGCGAGGAGTGTGGTTTAGCACCGCTAAATGAACGACGAGCAACGCGGAGATGTACGAAAACGGCCGCCAGCGTGGGCCCGAATAATTTTGAGATGGGTTCTAGTTAGCGCGGCTTCCGGTTCCGTAACGCCCGTCGCGGAACGTGGGGAAAATCCGATCGACGGCAGGGTGGTTGATCGCCTCGCCGCTTTCATCTGACTCTAAATTTTTTTCCGCAACGTAAGTCTGGTGCGTTCCGTCGTGCACCAGCACATGGTACCAGGGGTGATCCTTGGGCGGCCGGCTGCGGGCAACCTGCTCGTACCACTCGTCGGTTAGTTGAAACTCCGGATCGACATCGATCACAACCCCGCGATAATCGAATAGCTTGTGGTGCACGAGTTCTCCAAGAGAGAATTGCGCGTTTACGTGTTTCACATTCATTACTACACCCTGAAAATACGGAATCGGTGAACCAAAGGAATAGTATATGTAATTCGTCAACATTATTTGTGATTTATCGACGTGCGAATTACATATACTCTGCCCTGATTCAACCCTTCACGGCCAACCGGGCGGTCCGGGAGCAGAAATGAAACAAATCGGATGATTCGACCCCTGTTGATTGCGACCGGCACCGTTACGACCCTGCTCGTTGCGCTACTCATGGCCGAAATGTGGGCGCGATGAACCTACGGGACCGCATTGCTATCTGTCACCGTCCTGGTACGACAACAAGGTGACCGTACCGACCTGGGCTTATGCTGCCGTTCACGTGAGGGGACGCGCCCGCGTGATGGAGGATCCGTCCGACATTTATCCCATAGTCGAGCGGCTTGTTGCGCAGCACGATCAGGACTGGAAAATTTCGACGGCTGAACCCCTCATGGAGAGGCTTCTGCAACACATCGTCGGGATCGAAATTCCGATAGAATCGATCGAAGGAAAATTCAAGTTCAATCGGAATACTTCGCAGGCGGATCAACTCGGAATGATCTGTGCCCTGAGCGATTCCGACGACCAAAAAGAACGCGAGGTCGTTGACATCATGCGACACAACTTTACGTAGATAGGATAGGAATTACGCAATGAACAAACCCAAGAACTTTGACAAGGCTCGCGCCAAAGCATTCACCGGCAAGGTGATCAGCGACGTCGCCGGCGCCGTGACCCTGCACTTGTGCGCGATCGGCGATCGGCTCGGCTTGTTCAAGGATCTGGCCGAAAACGGGCCGGCCGACCCTGAGGCTTTCGCGATGCGCACCGGGATCGATGCGCGTTATGCGCGCGAATGGCTGGAAGCGATGGCGGCGGCGGCTTATGTGGAGTTCGATCCGGAATCCTCCAACTTTTCGCTACCTCCCGAACACGCCCGCCCGTTAGCCGACGACACCAGTCCTCTCTTCCAGGGCGCGCTGTGGTCCATGTTGACCTACAGCATGGCGCCCTTTGACGAACTGGTCGAGGCATTCAGAAACGGCGGTGGCGTACCGCAGTCGTCGTTTCGGCCGGAACTCTACACGTCGATGCAGCGATCGAGTGGATTGCGCTACCGCAATTTTCTGCTAAACACGTGGTTGCCAGACATGCCGGACGTAGTCGCCATGCTCGAGCGCGGCGTGGATGCGGTCGACGTCGGCTGCGGGCGCGGTACGGCAATAATGATGATGGCCGAAGCCTATCCCAAGTCCCGTTTCTGGGGGTATGACGCCTTCGCGCCACAGGTCGATGGCGCGAACGAAAAAGCCCGTGAGTTGGGCGTCGACGACCGTGTAGATTTCAAAGTGCTTGACGCAAGCGAGGAATTGCCGCGGGATTTCGATCTCATCTTTACCTTCGACGTCATCCACGACATGGCTAAGCCGCGTCAGGCCCTCGAGAACATCCGCCGGCATCTCAAGCCGGGCGGCATTTACGTGCTGCAGGAGATCTCCGCGGCCAACGAGCGTCACGAGAATCGCGGACCGGAGGCGACGCTCAAATACGGCATGAGCCTGACCTACTGCATGACCACCTCGCTTGCCAACCATGGCGAAGGGCTCGGGACCCTGGGAATGCCACAAAAGGTCGTGCGTGAACTATGCACGGAAGCCGGATTCGGGGAGGTACGCAAACTAGCCTGCAGTAATGACTTCATCTCCTTGTTCGAAGTGAGAGTCTAAGCGGCAGTTCCGAATTACGTAACCGCGCTATTCGCCCGCAAGTGGACTCCTACGACCGCTCCAGCACCATGGTAGCCCGCTTAAGCGCCCTGCCGGTGTGGCCGTTCACCGATCGTCGACCCGCCCGAGCAGCTCGAGTACTGAGATCGTCATGGCTTCGACTCCAGTCACGATCGAGGGGCGTGGTGCGATCCTGAACAGGGGTGAGTGATGCGGGGGCACGGGCGGGCCGCCGGCGACCGCGGCTTCGAACGCAGCCTTGGGCGTACCGCCGACCCGGAAGTAAACGCCGGGTACGGGCGGTTCGACCTGGAGGAAATACGAAAAATCCTCGGCCCCCATCCCCGACCGGGGTTCGACTACGAAAGCGTCCTCGCCGAAATTCGAAACCAGCGCCGCGCGAATCCGTCGCGTCATTTCCGGATCATTGATCGTCGGCAAGGTGGAGGCGACCGGTGGGCGCACCTCGGGTAACCGATCTTCGGGCAGGCCGGCGGCACGTCCGATGTTTTCCGCAATGCGTTTGATGCCTTCGAGCAGTCGGTTACGTGTCTCCAGTCTGTCGGAGCGAACGGTCAATTGTAAGTCCGCGCGATCGGAAATGATGTTATGTTTAGTCCCGGCATGAAAGGCGCCCACCGTAACGACGCCGGGTTCCATCGGGGAGATCTCCCGCGCTACCAGGGTCTGCAAGGCGAGCACGATCTGCGACGCGATGACGACGGGGTCTTTTCCCAGGTGGGGAGAAGCACCGTGGCTGCCCACGCCATGCACGATGAGGTCGATGCTGTCGGAACTCGAGAATGCTATACCTGGATCGAGGCGGAATTTTCCGGTCTCGAGCGAGCTCGATACGTGCATCGCGAGCGCATAATCGGGGCGAGGAAAACGCTGATACAAGCCGTCTTCCAGCATCCTGGCCGCGCCTCCGATACGTTCTTCCGCAGGCTGACCGACGAGCACGACCGTACCCCGCCAATCGTCCCGCATCGCCTGCAGCCGCCGCGCCGCTCCGACCAACACCGTCATGTGCACATCATGTCCACACGCGTGCATCACCGGAAATTCCTTGCCGTCGACATCCATCTGCCGCGCCGTCGAGCCATAGGACAGGCCGGACTTTTCTTCGATCGGGAGACCATCCATGTCGGCGCGCAGCATGACGACCGGTCCTGCGCCGTTTTCGATGATACCCACCAACCCGGTCCCGCCAACGCCTTCGGTCACTTCAACGCCCGCGTCCCGCAGTTCTCGCGCCAGGCGGCGGGCCGTTTCTTCTTCCCGGTAAGATAACTCGGGATGGCGATGAAAGTGCTCGAACAAGCCCGCGAGATAATCGTAGTCCGCGCCGATGGCGTCCCCCAGCAGGGATTCGTCCGCGGCGGCCGTCACCAGCCCCGACGTGATGAACAATGCGCAGACCAGCCTGATCAATTTCAACATGTCGGAATCGATTCAGTAAACCAATGTAAGCTCATTGTAGTTCCATTGTTCGATCGGACTGCCCCATTGATGCGGTCATTGCTTTATCCCGATCGACGTGGCAGCGCCGATTCAAACCCAACCGTCCCGAGCGCTACCGCCGGATAATCACATTTTGCTTTCCAGGCCAATCCTACTATGCTGCGGCACATGGGAATTCAAGCCAGCGGCCGGCTTCACGCCATCTTCGAGACGAAGCAGATCACCGAACGATTTCAGAAACGGGAGTTCGTGCTCGAACTCGCCGACAACCCCAATTATCCGCAATTCGTTCTATTCGAGCTGACAGGGGACCGCTGCGGGGACATCGAAGGATTCAAGGTCGACGAGGAAGTTCTGGTCGAATTCAATCTGCGCGGTCGCGAGTGGAATAGTCCCAACGGGGACGTGAAGTACTTCAACGGTCTCGACGTTCGGACCATCGCACGCATCGGTGCGCCGAGTTTTGCAGAGGAAGAGTCCCCTCCATCTGGCGACGCGCCGTTGTTCGACGACGGCGTGCCGTTTTAATCAACCGACCGACGCACCGTCCCATCGAGGCGGTGGAACTTCATTTTTCTAGAATCAAAATGGCGGCGCCCCCGCGACGGGCGCCGCGCTACACCGTGCGCGAAGGCGGCTATAGCCGCTTTCTGTTGCGGTTCCCGGCATGATCGCCGCTTATCCCCAGCAATGGTTCAACATGGAGACGACTCGCGATGATTGATCTGTTCACGATCGAAAACCTGGCCAACCTGGGTGTCCTTATCTTCCTTCAAGCCGTCCTAGGGTTCGACAACCTGCTCTATATTTCCATCGAATCGAAGCGGGCGCCGCAACAATACCAGGCCGCGGTCCGGCGCTGGGGAATTCTGATCGCCATCGCACTTCGGGTCCTTTTACTGTTCGTTATGATCAAGCTGATCAGTGCTCTGACTGATCCTTTTTTTCATCTCGATCTGGAAGGCGTGATCGAGGGCAGTTTCAATTTTGCTACGCTCGTGTTTCTCATAGGCGGTGCGTTCATCATGTATACCGCCGTGAAGGAGATCTCCCACATGCTCACCATCGAGCATCTGGGGAAAGAGGGCGACAAAAGCGCGCCCAAATCGGCCGTGTCGGTGGCGGCACTGATCATATTCATGAACCTGATTTTCAGTTTCGATTCGATCCTCTCGGCGCTCGCCATCACCGAGGTATTTCTGGTGCTCGCCATTGCGATCATCGCTTCCGGTGTCGCGATGCTAGTGCTCGCCGATCACGTATCGGAGTTCCTGAAGAAAAATCGCAAGTACGAAATTCTGGGGCTGTTTATTCTGCTGATCGTCGGTATCGTGTTGCTCGGCGAAGGCGGCCACCAGGCCCACTTGAAATTTTTCGGCTACGCTGTGGAGCCAATGTCCAAAACGACGTTCTATTTCGCCATCGCCGTCCTCGTTGCGGTTGATATCATTCAATCCGGATATCAGAAGAAGCTGGCCCTGGAGCGCGCGCATGGCGCAGCTTTAACGTGATCATCAGAGTATTCGGAGCCCGGATATTTCCGCGATTTCGCGACGAGTTTGAAGCAAAATTTCAAGACGTTTCGGTCCACACCGTGCGGGCCAAAGAGGACTTCATCTCGGCCGCGATAGGAAAGTCCACGAGTTGGCGCCGGATGATGACGCTGGCAGACCGCTGTGGCGCGCTACGATTCGGACGGCCGCGCGACGGCACCTGTATGACCATGCTCTCGTCAAATAGAAGTAGATTTTTATATCACCTTCCATAAAGGATGAACCATGAATCAGGCTGCGAGCGATGCCTTACCCGAATCCGGCATCAAGGTCCGGCGCTACGTTCTGACCGTGCTGGTCGTCGTCTATACGTTCAATTTCATAGACCGCCAGATCCTGTCGATCCTGCTGGAGTCGATAAAGCTCGAATTGGGATTGTCCGACCAGGCACTGGGTTTCCTGGTGGGTTTCGCTTTTGCCGCTTTCTACGCGGTGCTGGGCATTCCGATCGCCCTATGGGCGGACCGCGGAAACCGACGTAACCTGATCAGCTTTGCCCTCGTGTTGTGGAGCGCGATGACCGCATTGTCGGGGTGTGCGCAGAATTTCGCCCAGCTCACCCTCGCGCGGATCGGGGTTGGGATCGGTGAAGCCGGTTGTAGTCCGCCGGCGCATTCACTCATCTCTGATTACTATCCGCCGAACGAGCGCGCCACCGCGCTCGGCATCTATTCGCTGGGCATTCCCTTCGGGATCATGTTCGGCCTCATTGCCGGCGGCTGGATCAACGAAATCTTCGGTTGGCGCCGGGCCTTCTTCGTGGTCGGCCTGCCGGGCCTGGTGCTCGCGCTCGTGGTCAGGTTCACGCTGACCGAGCCGGTTCGCGGTCAATCGGAGAATCGCATCGCGAGCGATCATCGTCCCGGCATCCTCGAAACCTTTCGTTTCCTCGCGAAACGGCGCTCGTTTCTGCACATATCTTTCGCCGGCGCCCTGGCTGCCTTCGTCGGCTACGGCGTGATCAGCTGGTTTCCGACTTTTCTGATCCGTTCCCACGGGATGAAGACCGGCGAAATCGGCCTCTGGCTCGGCCTCATCCTGGGGATCCCGGGGGGTGTGGGTATCTTTCTAGGCGGGTACGTTGCCGACAGGTTCGGCGCGAAAGACACGCGCTGGTACTTGTGGACGGCATCCATAGCGGCGCTGATCGCCTTACCCTTTGGCGCGGTCGTCTACCTGCTGGACAACCCGTACTGGGCGCTCGCCCTCTTTTCAATTCCGATCCTGTTATCCAATTTCTGGCAAGCGACGACCTTCGCCCAGGTCCAGAGCCTCGTTCAGCTGCGCATGCGTGGTGTGGCCGCGGCGATCCTCTTGTTCATTATCAACATCATCGGCCTCGGCGCTGGGCCGTGGGCGGTAGGTGCGTTGAGCGACCTGCTGGCGCCGCGCTTCGGACCGGATTCACTGCGCTGGAGTCTCTTCATATTCGGCGGGAAGGGCCTGTGGACCGCGTTTCATTTCTACGCGGGCGGCAAATGGCTGGAAGGCGATCTCGCGCGGGTCGATGAACCGGATTAGCGCGCGAGCATACGAATGGATTTACCAAAAGTCGAACACCGCTATCAAAATGCGCTAATGGACAGCGGTCGCTGGGCGAATTTCCTACCCCGGGATTCCGATATCATTATTTCGACTCCTTACAAGGCAGGAACGACTTGGATCCAGCGGATTTGCGCGTTGCTGATATTTCAATCGGTCGAGCTCGACAAACCGATGTCTCGCATATCGCCTTGGTTGGACCAGCTGGTGTATCCCATCGAAGATGTGATTGACCGCTACGAAGCGCAGACGCATCGACGCTTCATGAAAACGCATACACCGCTGAGCGGCCTTCCCTATTTTCCGAACGTGACTTACTTGGTGTGTGGCCGCGATCCTCGCGACATATTCATCTCGATGGAAAATCATTACGCCAATATCGATATGCCGAAATTCCTCGATATCTTGGCGCGTAACAACGATGCCGTGGACCCGCCGCCGTCACTTCCTGACGATGTCAACGAAAGGTTCGAACTATGGCTCACCTGCGGGAGTTTTCCGTGGGAGTCGGATGGATTTCCTTTCTGGTCGGTTTTCCACCATCTCCAATCTTTCTGGCTTTATCGCGGGCTACCGAATATCCACTTTATTCATTACGCCGATTTACAGGCTGATCTCGCTGCCGAGATGCGACGCATCGCATCGATATTGGAGATCGAGACTGATGATAATAAATGGCCCGATCTGGTCAAAGCGGCCACCTTTCCCGAGATGAAGCAACGATACGAGGAAATGGCTCCAAACATGGACCAGGCTATCTGGCATGACGGTTCGAAGTTTTTCAATAAAGGTACTAGCGGCCAGTGGCGCGAAATCCTGTCCGCTGAGAGCGTTGTATCATACGACGCCGCCAAGCAGAAAAAACTCGAGCCGTCTCTTGCCGAGTGGATCGATCACAATTAGACCGCGCCTTTGTTCTCAACCGGTATCTTCCTCTGTCAATTGATGGCAGTTACTCTGTAGGGCAGCGGCGCAAGCAATTCTATTATCTAGCGTCCAAGATTTGAGTCGGACTCAGGGGATTTCGACATGAAAGAGACGTTCGCACTACGGTGTAAGATTGAATTCTAATTCCACAAAAAAGCTAAGGCCTTGAGAATCCCAAAATGAAAGCCGTAAAGATAATCGCGATCATGTTGCTCATTTATATAGGAATAGTTGCAGCGTTCGAGTCATTGCTCGGGTATTTCCAGCCCACGAGTCAAAATACGCTAGTCATCACCACCACAGATGAGGATGGGACCACAAAAGATCGAGTCTTAGCTCGCCTTGAAAGTAATCGCCAGCTTTACGTAGCGGTTAACCACTGGCCTCGAGCCTGGTATAAGCGGGCGTTGAAGAATCCGAATGTGCAAGTCGCTTTGGATGGTGAGAAAGGCGCCTACCTGGCAGTACCTGTCACCGTTGAGGAACACGATCAGGTAAATCGCGAAAACAGTCTTGGTTTGGGGTTTCGAATTTTGACCGGGTTTCCTCCGCGGTACTTTTTCCGCTTAGATCCCCGCTAGAGGTCTTTGCCAGCGAAGAGCACAGGGGCTCCTACACCGCGCATACCTGTGGCCGCCTGTCATCCCACGGGCGCGCGGATTCCAGTTGCGCTGCGAGCCGGATGAGCGTCCCCTCGTCGCCGTATCGCCCGACGAAATGCAGGCCGACAGGCAGGCCTTCTCGCGTCCAGTACAGCGGCAGCGATATCGCTGGTTGCCCGGTTGCATTGGTGATGTAGGTGAAGGGCGAGAAGCGCGCGCTGCGCCGCCTGAGGTCGATAGGATCGCCGTCGTATACCAGGGTGCCTAGCGGTACTGGCGGCGCGCCTAGGGTCGTCGTCAAGGACAAATCGAAGTCCTCGAAAAACTCACAGAATGCGCGCACCTGCACTTGTACGTCCTGCATTGCGAGCAGGTAGTCGGCCGCGCTCAAGGTGCGTCCGCGCTCGGAGAAAGCCCACACAAAGGGTTCGAAATGCTCGGGCGCCGGTTTACGATCGATGCGCCGCGCCCAGTCGACTACAGCCCAGGCCACAACGGAAGCAAGAAGCGTCGTGAATTGCGTCCACAACGCCATCGCGTCAAAGCTCGGGCGCGCCTCGACGATTTCGTGGCCAAGCGATTCGCACAAGGCCGCCGTTTCGTGGACGGCTTTGACGCATTCCGGATCGAGCGCGTCGCCGAGCGGCGTTTCGGTTGAAAAGCCGATCTTAAAGCACCCCGGATCGGCCCCCACTTCCTCGGCGTATGGACGTGCCGGCGGCGGCGCCACAT
>JAYYZW010000080.1:0-23387 GCA_036339995.1 Pseudomonadota bacterium | reverse complement strand
TTAGTCAACCAGGATTGCCCGGCCAGCTTCGATTGCGTGTACGCCGGCTTCGAAGGACGCTGTGTGAAGTTTTAGACATCGAGGACAGATTTGGTTAATCCGGCGCATCTTCGTTTATCGTTAAAAATAAAGTAGATTCCTGGCCGGCGTGTACGATCCTCTAGCAACCGGTTCTGGCGCGGAAAAAGGCGACCTTGAGGGTCCGAAAATCGGCATTATTTCTGATGCTTTACGCCTAAGTCCGAGCGCAGGTCTTGCTAAATATGATGCCGGCAGCGAGTATCCTGCTGGGATCCGGAACAAGCCCAAGCGTGAAACATAAACGCAAGGTCCAAAATTTATGACACTGAATTACGGCAATATTATTGACGCAGACGGGCACATTCTCGAACCGGCAGATACCTGGGAACGATACATCGATCCGGCCTTCCGTGGCCGTGCGCTACGTATTCGTGAACACGACGGTAAAGAAGTTTTAGAAATAGACGGAAAACCGTCGCGCTTTTTTAGTATCCGTGTGCTCACCGCGCTTGGTGCCATGGGTAAAGACACGGAAGAACTGAAGCAAATGATGGGGCAGCCTTATCCAGGCAGCGCCCCGTTCGGCTCCATGGACCCCAAGGAACGCGTGGCATTATTGGATCGCGAAGGCATCGCTAAAGCCATCCTCTATCCAAGCCTTGGATTAACCTGGGAATGCGAACTCGAGGACGCAGAGTTGTCTCTCGCTTACGCCCAGGCCTATAACCGTTGGATCTGTGACTTCTGTGCAGACTCAGAGGGTCGCTTGATTGCCATCGCTCATATTTCGCTGGCTGAACCCGTCAAAGCAGCGGCCGAACTTGAACGCGCCGTACGAGAAGGTGCCAAAGGAGCTTTTCTTGCACCCTACACACTGACGCGCGTCCCTCATGCTCATCGCGATCACGATGCCTTTTGGGCCAAGGCACAGGAGCTGGACGTCCCGGTGGCGATACATCCGATGGCTGAACATCCGAAGATCCGGACCTATCAGCGTTTTAACGGCATGCGCGGCGCGCGCTGGATGCAAAATGCGCTGGGGATGCAAGGGCCGCAACAGGCTTTTTACGGGCTATTTCAATGGGGCCTTTTCGATCGCTTCCCGCGGATTAAGGTGATTGTGCTGGAATCCGGCGCGGGTTGGATTGGCGCGGCCTTGGACCGCATGGACACGACGTACGCAACCAGTCTGGGCGACAATGTTCCGCTCAAAGAAAAACCCAGCACCTATTTCAAGCGTCAATGCTGGATTTCAGGCGATCCTGATGAACGAGCGCTCGCTCATATCGTCGAGTATGTCGGTAATGATCGATTTTTCTGGGCGACTGACTATCCTCATTTTGATCATCCCGGCAATTATATGGAAGAGTTGGAGGGGATGGTCGCCTCATTGTCGGAGATCGCGCGCAATAATCTTCTCGGTGACAGTGTCGCCAAAGTGTACGGGATTTAGGGAACCTCAAGCTTCACGGACTGCCGCCCACTTCGCAAAGGATTTCCCCGATCCAGCAAGCTCCGCCAGCAGCGGTGCCGGCGTCCACCAGAGATCACCATAGCGCGCACGATATTTCTCCATCGCGGCGGCCACCTTGTCCAAGCCGACCTCATCGCCGTAATGCATTGGGCCACCGCGGTAGCGCGGCATGCCGTAGCCGTGTACGAACACGACATCGATATCGCTCGGGCGGATGGCGATGCCTTCCTCGAGGATCAGGGCGCCTTCGTTGATCATCGAGAACAACAGACGCTCGATGATCTCCTCGTCCGACACATCGATCTGCGGGACCCCTGCCGCCTTGGCTTCGGCCTTGGCGAGCGCCGCGACGTCCGGATCGGGCACGGCCTTGCGACCTTCGTACTTATAGATCCCGGCCCCGGTCTTCTGTCCCATGCGCCCCATCTCGACGAGCTTCGTGACCATGACCCAGAACGAAGGATCCTCGGGTTTGCCGCCCCACTCCGTCTTGACCTTTTGCATGACGTCGAGGCCGGAGAGATCGGCCACCGCGTTCGGACCCATGGCCATGCCCCAGTCGTAGGCCACCTGGTCGATGCGTTCGGCCGGTACGCCCTCTAGCAGCATGCGCTGGGCTTCACGGATGTAGGGAAAGAACATGCGGTTGCCGACGAAGCCGAAGCAAACGCCGACCAGTACCGCGGTCTTGCGGATGGTCTTGGCCATGGCCATCGAGGTCACGATCACGTCCTTGGCGGTCTTGGCGCCGCGGACGATTTCCAGCAGCGTCATGACGTTGGCAGGCGCGAAGAAATGCCAGCCGATGACGTCCTCGGGCCGTCCGGTCGCTGCCGCAATCTCGTCGATGTCCAGGGTTGAGGTGTTCGATGCGAGGATCGCGCCGGGTTTGGCGGCCCTGTCGAGCTCGCCGAAGATCTCTTTCTTAAGATCCATGTTCTCGAAGACGGCCTCGACGATGAGATCGGCGTCCGCGATGTCGTCGTAATCCACGACGCCCGAGATGAGTCCCATACACGCGTCGCGCTGGGCCTCGCTCATGCGTCCCTTTTTAACGGTGTTCTCGTAGTTGCCGCGGATGATGTCGAGACCGCGGTCGAGGGCTTCGGTGTTGATCTCCTTCATGACCACCGGAATGCCGACGTTGGCAAAATTCATCGCGATGCCGCCGCCCATGGTGCCGCCACCGAGAACCGCGACTTTCTTGATCTCACGTAAGGGCGTGTCCCTGGGTACGTCCGGGACCTTGTTCGCGGTGCGCTCCGCGAAGAAGAGATGGCGTTGCGCGGCCGAGTGACTGGACGCCATGCATTCCATGAAGAGTTCGCCCTCGCGCTTTACCGCATCGGTATAGGGCATGGAAACCGCGGCCTCGACGCATTTGATGATTTGCTCGGGCGCGAAGAAGCCACGGGTCTGCCGTACGATCGATTTCCGGTAATCGTCGAAGAAACCGGGTTCAATCGCGCTCGAATCGATCGCCATCTCGCTCACGCGGCGTGGTTTCGCGCCGTTTGCCAGCAACGTCTTCGTGTAGGCCACCGCCCCCGCCTGGAGGTCATCGCCGTCCACCAGGTGATCGATGGCACCGCGTTCACAAGCGGATTCGGCGGACATCGGCTTGCCGGTCACCATCGCATCCAGTGCGTCTTTCAGTCCGATCAGGCGCGGCAGGCGTTGCGTGCCGGAGGCGCCGGGCAGGAGGCCTAAAGTCACCTCGGGCAGGCCGACCCTGGCCGAGGTGACGGCGCAGCGATAATGGCAGGCCATGGCGGTTTCGAGGCCGCCGCCCAGCGCCGTGCCGTGGATCGCGGCGACGATGATCTTCTCGCAGGCTTCCATCTCTTGGATGACCTCGGGCAGCCAGGGGTCCTGACGGGGCTTGTCGAATTCTGTGATGTCGGCGCCGGCAATGAACGTACGTCCGTCGCAGATGAGAATGGCCGCACGGGCCTCGCCGTCGGCGGAAAACTGTCGGACGGCATCCTGGATCCCCTTGCGGACGGGCAGCGACAGCGCGTTGACGGGTGGATTGTTGACGGTGATAGTGGCGACCTCGCCTTCGCGGCGGTAGCTGACTACGTCTGCCATGGGTTTTTTCCTTTCATTGTGATCTTCGTCGGCTGGTGCCCGGACGGGTGGCAGCCGCTCGCGAAATCGCGCGGAATCGGGTGCAAACAGGCGGCGGATTATAGCTGATAAGCGCGCTTTCGAAGTGGGTCGATCCGTACCGTCGCCGTTATGCGCAGGGCCTGTCGACACCGCGGTCCGGATCATGGAGACCGACTGCGGCGTCAAGCTCCTCGTTTACAACCGAGCCATAGAAATTTCTGTGCCCATCGTAGTTTTACATTTTTATAGTTAACGGTAACAGATAATTAGATAGGTTATCTAAAATAAAATATAATAAATGCGACCCCATGTGTCATGCCACTTACTACCTAGCGGTAGCTTGAATTCAGCCCGTGATGCACCGCGTCAGGCATTGACGTCGATGACCACGCGGCCCTTGATCTCACCGCGCAGAATTGCAGCGGCGAGATCCGGCACCCGGGCCAGAGGTTCGACCGAATAAACGCCTTCGAGACGCGCGGGATCGATGAGTTCGGCCAGGTCGCTCCAGGCGCGCTCGCGCGTGGCCATGGGCGCCATGACCGAATCGCAGCCCTGGAGGGTGACATTGCGCAGGATGAACGGCATGACCCCGGTCGGCAGGTCCATGCCACCAGCGAGGCCGCAGACCGCCGCGATCCCACGGTATCGGGTCTGCGCCAACGCGGTTGCCAGGGTCGTTGAGCCGACACTGTCCACCGTGGCGGCCCAGGTTTCTTTCTCCAGCGGCTTGCATTCTCGCGCCAATGCACTGCGCTCGATGACCTCGTTCGCCCCTAGCTCCTTGAGATCGAAGGCAGTTTCGGGCCGGCCCGTACTGGCAACGACCTCGTAGCCGAGCTTGGCGAGGAGCATGATGGCGACCGAGCCGACGCCACCGGCGCTTCCGGTTACCAGCACCGGCCCGTCACCGGTTTGGGTGCCGTGGTCCCGGATCGCGTTCACACAGAGCATCGCGGTGTAGCCCGCGGTGCCCAGCGCCATCGCCTGTTCGGAGGTAAAAACGTCAGGCAGGCGCACTAGAAAATCCGGATTCACGCGCTGCTTCTGCGCATAAGCGCCCCAATACCGTTCAGAAAGGCCAAATCCGTTTGCGAGCACGCGATCGCCGGGTTTCCAGGCGGGAGATGACGATTCGACCACCGTCCCGGCCAGATCGATGCCGCACACCATCGGAAATTGCTGGCAGATGGGAAAGGTATTGGTGACGGCGAGCCCATCCTTGTAATTCACCGTCGAGTAATCGATATCAATCAGCACCGCCTCGTCCGGCAGATCGGCGATCTCTAGGGTCTTCAGCCCCGCAGAAAACTTGCCGTCGTCGCTTTGCTCAGCCACGATGGCATTGAAGCTATTTTTCATGTTAATTCTCCAACAATAATATAAATGTTTAATTTATATGATAATAAAAATCGATTTCCTAGGTTTCCCGTCGAGCGCCCGACTGATGTGGCCTTGTCCTTCCACGTCTTCCGCAAGAACAATGTCGCCGGCTGTGAAAACCCTGCGGGTGCCATCACCGACCTCGATCTCGAGACCGCCTTCCAGTATCACAATGTACTGGCGCTGGGGGGCGTTATGCCAGTCGTAATGATAGTCGCCATCGGTGTGGCGGAAGATGAGGCCGGTGGCGGGCCGCGGCGCCGATAGATGGCCGATGTTGCCGTGGTCGTCGAGTTCAACCTCGATGTTCTCAAAATGGGACCCACCGTCGGCACCGGTGTAAAGCCGGGTGATCGGCAGAGTGTGTTTTGTCGGGTTCATGGGCTTACGGGGTTCCGGTTCGGCGGGTCGGGCACGTTTCGGTAGAATATCGGCGCGTTGAGCGGCGGCTGGCACAGTGCCGGCGCAAAGCGCATTCTAGTCGACAAGGTCATCGGAAAAAATGAGCGATAGCAAGCCCTGGCGGCACCCCTTCTCGCGGGTCGAGGACGTTGAGCGGCTTTTCGACAGTGCTAATTATGTTGCCGACCGGCCACTGTGCCTGACAACCAAGCTCGCTTTCGATCTGCAAAAGCCAGTCTTGCTCGAAGGCGAAGCGGGCGTTGGCAAGACCGAGGTCGCCAAGGTGCTCGCCAAGGTGCTCGATACGCCCCTGATCCGGCTCCAATGCTACGAAGGTCTGGATGCCAGCTCCACGCTCTACGAGTGGAATTATGTGCGCCAGATCCTGCAGATCCGGCTGGCCGAGGCGGACGCCTCGCGCCGCGAAGGCCTGGAGGATTCCATCTTCGGCGAAGCCTTTTTGTTCGACCGGCCGCTGCTGCAGGCGATTCGGCATTCGGGTCCGCGGCCCGCGGTGCTTTTGATCGACGAAATCGATCGGGCGGACGAGGAATTCGAGGCCTTTCTGCTCGAGATCCTGTCTGATTTCCAGGTCACGATACCGGAACTCGGGACCTTCACCGCCGAGGAGCCGCCGTGCGTCATTTTAACTTCCAATCGCACCCGGGAGCTGAACGACGCGCTCAAGCGGCGTTGCCTTTACCTCTGGATCGACTATCCGTCGCCGGAGAAGGAGCGCGAGATCATCTTGCGGCGCGTGCCGGGGATCGAGGCGGATCTCGCGCGCGCCGTGGCCACGGTATTGGGCGGACTACGAACGGTCGATTTCTACAAACGGCCCGGCGTCGCCGAATCCCTCGATTGGGCTCGCGCCCTGCTCGGCCTCGACATCACTGAAATCGTGCCCGAACTCGTGCGCGAGACCGCGGGCGTCGTGCTCAAGTATCACGACGACGTCCTGAAGCTCGATAAGCTCGATCTCGACGCCTTGATCGCAGGGCGCAGAGTCGAAATGCAGGACTGAACGGCGTCCCATGGCGTCGCCGTCTCCCGTCACCAGCACCGAATCCCTGGTCCGCAACACCTTGGCGCTCTGCCAGACGGCGCGCGAGGCGGGCCTGGCCGTGACCCCTGCGCGCGAGATCGATATCTTCCGCGCGCTGAAATCGATCGATTGGCACGACGTCGACGATTATCGCTTGCTCTTGCGTACCAATCTTGCCTCCGGCCGCGCGGATGAAATCCTCTTCGATCGCGTCTTCAACACGTACTGGCTTGAGCCGGCGGAGGCGGATAGCGGTGATTACATCCTCGCGAGATCCGAAATGATCCGGGGATCGCTGGACGTCGGCCGCAGCCGCGAAGGCCATCGCGACATGCTGACCGAGGCCGAGTCTTTCGCCGGCGAGGAAGTCACTCGAAATCCCAACCTGATCATGCGCTGGGACAGCGACGCGCCGCCGCTGAAGAAGGTCATCCGCGAACTCGCCCGGCGTCTCGCCACGCGTCCTTCACGCCGCACGCAATCTGCCCGTCACGGGCGCCGCATTGATCTCAGGCGCTCCGTGCGACACAACATCCGCCACGGGCTCGACCTGATCGAATTGTCGCGCGTTGCGCGCAAGACCCGCAAGACACGCATCGTCATGCTCTGTGACGTCAGCGGTTCGATGGACGTGTTCAATTCCTTCTTGCTGCAACTCATGTTCGGGCTGCAGCAGACCTTGAGAAACTCGCGCACCTTCGTTTTCAGTACGCGGGTAAGTGAAATCAGCGCGATGCTTCGCCGACGAAATATTGAAGAAACGCTCAATGAAATCTCGCGTACTGTACGTCACTGGTCGGGCGGGACGGATATCGGGGCGGCGCTCGGCGAACTCAACCGCACCGTCTTGCGCGAAGGCACGTCGCGCTCGACCGTGCTGCTCGTGATCAGTGACGGCTACGACAACGGTGAGACCGAACGCATCGAGCGCGAGCTCGAGTCGGCCCGCAGGCGCATACGTACGCTCGTCTGGATCAATCCGATGTATGGCGCGACGACGTTTACGGTACGCGCCGCGGGGATGCGGGCGGCCATGCCTTACATCGATCATTTTCTGCCGGCATTTCATGCAAAGGCGTTGCACGTATTGGTCAAGGGGTTGATAAAGATGCGGTGATTGAAGCCGTAGGTATGTGCGAGCGCTCTCAAGGGTGGCCACACCGCGAAATCGCAGCGATAGCATGAGCGTGCCGGCCGGGTGCCACCCGTGCACGTGGACTGCGATGGAGCGCAAAGCTTGCGGGCCTGGCTCGGGGCGCGTTTGCTATGCAGCTTGTGCTGCCCAGCGATTGTAAACCGCGCAGATACGCTGAGGTACATTGCTCCTGGCAATAATGTTTGAGAGCGCCTAACCGGTTTAGCAGTGTTTGCGCCATATCGTGACGAGCCAGGGTTGCTGGTGTCGCGGGCGCCCGGGAGGGCGGTAGTAGTGCTCAAGTGCTTCGAATCCGGCGGCGATTACCCACTTGCTCCAGCGATCCAGATCGTAAAACGCACCGAAACGGTCGCCCTGCCATGCTTCCTGGTTTTGCCCGCGCGGGTTGGAGGCCATTAGAACACCCGCCGGCTTGAGGGTACGCCTCAGATCGGCAAGGACGCGCTCAATGTCTCGTGAGGGGACATGGAATAGCGATGCGTTTGCAAAGATACCGTCGAAAGCGTCGTCAGGGAGGTCAAGATCAAGAAAGTTCTGCTGCCAGACCTCACAGCCCGACCACGCGCGCGCCATCTCGCAGATCTGGGCCGCTGCGTCGAGCCCAGTGGGCTCGTGTCCCATCTCATAGAAAGCCCGTAGGTCGCGGCCCGGCCCGCAGCCAAAGTCAAGGATCCGAAGGGGCGGTTCGCTCTCGATGTGGCGAAGGAGAGCATCGCGATTCTGGCTTACGTCGTGGTGTCGCGTCCCCTCCCAGTACTCCCCGGCATTCTCCTGGTAAAAGCGGACGGTATCGCGGACATAGGTGTCAATATCGGCGGGTCGCAACGGGTGCATCGCTGCAGTCAATCTGCAGCTGTGGCTTTAATGCAGGACGGGATAAGTAAACCGGGCACTTTTGTCGTGGTCAAAAAGTCCGCCCCCAAAAGGAGCCGGGCTTATCTTTGCCGCTAGGCCGCCGGTTCACCGCGTGCCATAGCATGGACCATAAAGGTATTGTCAATTTAACTGATTCAAAGTCGAATTGAGTGGGCTTGGCAGTGTGTAAGCTATTGATTTCTTGTTGCAATGATGATTCGTTTCGCCCCGAAAGTGTAAGAAATTTCGTTAAGTTGACGATACCGCCCGAACTTATTGCACCAGAGTCGAATGGTTTCATAACTCACTTCGATACCGCGTTCAGCCAATAGAGCTTCGATATCGCGATAGCTCAGGTTGAACCGGTAATTGAGCCAAACAGCGTGTTGATTGAGAGCACTTAACTTGTCAGTACCGTGCGGAATAGCAGGCGGCCGGTCCTATGTCCAATAGCCAATTGAACGCTCGCGCCCGAACCGCTTTCTCCCCCAGATCGCCCCGAAGGCCGCACGGTCCCTCTCAGCGTAGAAGAAAGTCGAGGTGAGCCGCATTGAACGCCTCGGGCTCTTCCCACTGGGGCCAGTGGGCGCTGTTCTCGAGCACGACCAGTTCGCTATCTGGGATCAGACTTGCGCCTTCTTCCGCAAGCGGTACGAGTTGGCCCGGGTTATAGCGGGTCCACAGCACGAGTGTCGGGCACGCAAGCTGGCGTAGAAGATCCGGATGGAACCACTTTTTCTGCTTTATCGGATCGAGCAGGGCGCCGATACTCTGTTCGGCAATCTTGCGGATCACGGTGGCGCGGCCGTCCTGCTGGTAGATCTGAAAACGCGTTTCCACCAGCTCGTCGGTGATGTCCTCCTCGCGGTGCATGAGCCAGCGGATCCGGTGGCGGATTGCTTCGCGATCAGGTGTCCCGGTTGCGGCGCGGGTACGCTCGAGTAGTACTTGAAGATCTTTGGCGCCTTCGTCGTCGGGCGGTAGCATCATGCCCGTGTTCATGACAATTTTGTTGACGCGATCCGGATGGGCCAGAGCAAACCACGATGCCACCGTCGCGCCCAGTGACTCGCCCGATATGGAGGCTTTGTCGGCACCTATGGCATCCAAGAAATCGCGCATGAAATCGACGTAACACTGCATGTCATACGAAATGTCGGGGGCATCGCTGTAGCCATGGCCGACCATGTCGATGGCGTAGACGTGGAAGTGCCGTGCGTGCGCCTCGATGTTCTTGAGGTAGGCTTCTGCATGCCCGCCGGTCCCGTGCAAGAGGATCAGCACGGAGCCCTGGCCCGCTTCGATCGCGCGGATGCTGACGCCGTTGACGTCGTAGTAGGATTGCTTGAACTCGACGCCCTGCAAATAGTTCCAGATCGACTGACTCATTGTCTTCAGTTTCCCGCGGTTCTTGGCGTACCGGGCGGCGGCATCATTTCGTGGCCCCAGATCTTGGGCGAGTTATAGAATCCGGGTTCCCATACCGCGTCGTCGATGGTGCGCCCGCCGTAGCCGTATTCGATCCACCAGCCCGACGGACTGTATACGTAAAACGAGGTCGTCTGGTCATTCGTGTGCCGGCCTAGGGTCATTGCTAGGGGAAACCGCTGGCTGCCGACCACGTCATAGGCGCGCCCGACGTCGTTGAGCGACGTTGATTCGAGCATGAAATGGCCGAGTTCTCCGCCCTGTAATTCACCGAAGAGGTTGGTGAAGGCGAGCGAATGATGCCGGGGATTGCAATGCAGGAAAGTCGCTTCTATACCGTCCCAGAAGATGTGATCGCTCAGGCGAAAACCCAGCATGTCCTGGTACCACTGCACTGTGGCTTCCCGATCGCCCGTCGACAAGACCACGTGTCCCATACCCAGTGGGCCCGTGTTGTATCCTTCCATGCCGCGCTTGGGTGTGAACGGCTTGACCTCGTGGACGGGACCGAAAAACACTTCGATCCGCACCGCGTCCGGTCCTTCGAGTACGATCAAATCCATTACCGAGCGCTCGGCACAGAGTTCCGAATCCCCACGTTCCACTTCGATGCCTTTAGCGATCAGGGATGCGGCCAGATCGTCGAGATCCTGGCGGGTTTCGACGGCCCAGCCGACGTAACTGAGCGCGTCTCGATCCGATTCGTACAAGGCGAGCCGGTGATGCTGTTCGTCCATACGGTAGCGCTGTACGCTGTCGTCACCATCGGCGCGCAACTCCAGCGCGAAGATCTCTTCGAGCATCTGTTTCCAAGCCGCCGGATCCGAAATGTGACATCCGATGTACCCAAGCGCTTTGACTTCAGCCATTCCGTTTCCTTCGTTACGAATGATGCGCGCTGATCATGCGGTTGACGTCAGCCGTGCTTGAGTCCGACCTCTTCGCGCGTGCGCGTGCACGAATCGATCAGGATGTAAATCAAATGACGCATGGGATCGATGAGATCCGGAATGACGGCGACGCCCATCCCGCCGAGACCATCACTGAACTCCTTTGGCATGTCCTTGTCGCCGACCCAGGGATAGCCGATACGTACCAGCGGTATGCCCATCTGACAGATCGTCGCCGCGTCAGTCTGGCCGCTCAGCATCTCGGCTCCAGGGTAACTGCGTTCATGTACCGATTCCCAGCCGCGCAATGCACTCTGTATGATCCAGTTGTCGGGCTCGGTGCGTGAACCGCGGCAGGTGACGAACGCCTCCCAGGTGGCCTCGACGTCATCATGGCGGGCGACGATCTCGCGCATGACGTTGCCGAATTCCGCTTCGATTTCGGCCATGCTTTGGTCCGGATTGGTTCTCAGATCGAGATAGATCTCACACGCGGCCGACGGAAAGGCCGGCTTGTCCGGCCAGCCGGCGCGCACGGCCGCGACCCAGCCTTCGGGTTTGATCTGCGCGCTCATGTGGCCCTCCGGGTATTCCGAAAGCCATTTTTCGAGATCGAGTATGACGCGGGCGCCGGGCACGATGGAGCTGCGGAATTCGGGAATGCCGCGCGGGATCCCCGAATAGCCCATCGAACCCCATGTCGTAACCTTGAACCAGACCATGCCCGGGTGTTCGTAGTAGACCTCGTCCCAGGGTTTGAAAATCACGCCGAAGTCGGCGGTGATACCGTGCGACAGCATGTGCATGACGCCGCTGCTGATGCCGGTGCGCGCGCGCTCTGTCGCGATCCACGGCATACCACCGCCGCAGGAGGCGACCAGGATATCGCCTTTGAGCGGAACCCCCGCCGCTTGAACGCACCGAGCGGCTTCCGTCAACGTTGCGATCATCGATTTCGGATTAGACGCGCCCAGGCCGAACACCGTGTCATCCTGGATTTGGGCATGGGGCACCATATCGGCGCGCAAAGTGGGTCCCGCCCACGGCAGATCGATATCGGGATCGGCGTCGAGATGGGTATCGATCGGCGCATACAACATTACGGTCGGGCCGCTGCCGTCACCGGCGATGCGCCCGATGCAGTTGCCACTGGACGCGCTCACCGCTTGATACTGAGCGGGCAGGCCTACGCCGTTCATGTATCCGGCGAGGTAGCGGCTCGCGGCCTCTTCTGCGCCGGTCGGGCTGTGGATATCGGTTAGATCGAAAGTGAGTTGTTGCAAGCGATCGGCATCGATCTGCGTGCAAGCCGACTCGTAGAAGCCTTGCTGATCGGATGAGAAAGGTAGCGGGGTCGGTTTCAAGCTCAACGGACTCTCCTTTAGAACGCGAAATGGGCATCGATGGCCGTGCTGGCCGCGGCGATCGATTGTTGTTTTTCTTCCGGTCCCCATGCCATGCGCTCGGCGTCGAAAAAAACGACCTCGTCGAATCCGATGAAGCCGAATACCTTTTCCAGGTAGGGACGCAGGTGATCGATGGGCGTGCCGTTGAACTGACCGTGTCCGGCCGTGCAGGCAAACAGTCGTTTGCCCTGGCAGAGGCCTTCGAGTTGACCTTTTGCAATCTTGCGAAAAGTTTTACGCGGCCGTACGACGAGATCGATCCAGGCCTTGAAGGTCGACGGCACGCCGAAGTTGTACATCGGAATACCCGCAACCACCGTGTCTGCCCAGAGGAGTTCGTCGGTCAGTAGATCGGATAAGGCGAGCGCGCGCTTATGCTGATCATCGAGCGCTTCATCGTCGATGAACAAGGCTTCTGCGACGGTGCCATCGACATGGGGCAGATCCATCGTCGTCAAGTCCCGTCGAGTCACCGTCGCGCCCGCGTCGGCGGTGCGCAGACTCTTTACGACGCGCCCGGAGAGTACGCGCGTCACCGATTCGCTCGTTCGCGCACTGCAATCGATATGCAGGATCGACGTCACCAGATCACCGCTGGAACAAGCCTTTGGTGTGGTCGACGGACTGCACCCCGCGGCAAGTGTCCCCGGCGAACACGCGCCACATCAGCAATTCAATGTCGGCCCGCGCGAGTTGCTCCTGCGCCCAGCCGTCTTCTTCGTTATAGAATTTTGCGATGCCTTCGCGCGCCTCGGCATCCTGCACCGTGAAATCTTCGACCACCGGTACTTTCCAGCGCACCCGGCCCAGTTCGCCGTTGGTCCATTCCTCGCGCTCTTCGTCCGTTTCGCACACTTTCCAACCGCATTGAAAATAGTGGTGCGAGGTTGCGTCGCGCGGCACGTAATACTCATTGTGGATGACGCCGGGAAACGGCCAGGGGTCGACTTTGAGCCCGCAGGGCATCCACAGCCCGACCTTGGTTTCCTGGGTACCGCGCATCAGCGCCTCCACTTCAGGTGGCGTCTGCCCCTTGAGTATCGGCAGGACGACTTCCTTGTCGGCATCGCCGTTGCGGCCCGGAATAGTCGCGGCCATGGCGATGGTGGTTTCGCCGGCAAAGCGTGTGAACCCGCGCGGACCTGCGTCGCTCTTTTGATACACAGTCGCTTTCAACAACGATTCCGTTTCCGATACCCAACCGAATGACATCGGCATGCGGGCATTGATGGAGTAGCGCGACCAGTTATGAATGAAATGATGTCCGGGGTCGTAGCCACCTTCGCATCCCAGGCGCCAGCTCGCATTGACGACGTAAGGGTCAGCCACCGCTATGGCAACGTTATCGTCCATGAATCCCGGCGGCACATCGTATTCGAGCGGCGGCGGCTCGATGTCGCCGACGAACGTAAAAATAATCCCCTTTTCCTCGCGCACCGGATAGCTCTTTATTCCACGCGCACCGCAAAGCGTCGATTCAGGATCATTCAGTATGCAGCGGATGTGACCGTCGTCGAGATTAAAGGTGAAGGTGTGGTGCCAACAGGTGATGGTATCGTCGGTGTAATGAATCGGGCGGACTGAAAACCTCGTGCCGCGGTGGCAGCAGCGATCTTCGATCGCGAAAAGACGGCCTTTACGTCGGAGATACAGGATGTCTTCGCCCAACAGCTTGACGAGCTTGTGTTCACCGTCGCGGATGTTGCGGCTCGCTTCGACGGGATACCAGTGGTTGCGGAAACCGAACTCCGCTTCGAGCCAGGTTTGCCATGGCTTTTGCGCGCTCGGTGCCACGCTGTCGGGCACCTCGACGTCGGGTACGTAGGCTGCGGTGCGGCGGATCAGATCGGCCGCGATGGACTTACCGTCATTCATTTTGCGGTTTCCATGGATGCTGTTGATTGCGTCATTCGGGCGCCTGACCCTGCGGTAGAATGCCAGCGTCATGGCCAGGATTGAAGTCTGCAAAACGACCGATGTGGCGCCAGGTTCGGCTAAACGTATCAACTTCGACGAGCGAGATCCAATTGGGATCTATCATCTTGAAGATGGATTCCACGCGATCGATGACATCTGTTCGCACGGTGGCGCATTGCTGTCGATGGGCGAGATGGAAAACAACACTGTCATCTGTCCTTTTCACGGCGGCAGCTTTGACATACGCACGGGCATTGCCATCGGTCGACCGTGCATCGTGCCGGTCAATACGTATGCGATCACGATCGTCGGCGATGCCGTGTGGATCGAGGTGCCGAACGGCGACTGATCGCCTCACGGCTTGCCCCCACCGTCGAGAACAATACTCGTGCCGTTTACGTAAGCTGCCGCATCCGAAGCCAGCCATAACACGGCCTCAGCGACATCTTCTTCGGTCGCGAGCCGGCCGGCAGGTAGTTCCGCGGCGAATGCAGCCTTGATCGACGCGTCGCCGCCGACCATGCGCTCTAGAAGCGGAGCATCGACTGCGCCGGGGCACACCGCGTTGATTCTGATCCCCTGTCCCGCGTACTCGAGCGCCGCCGCCTTGGTCAGACCGAGGATCCCGTGTGCGGCGGCACAATAGGAGGCGTAATTCGGAAAACCGACCAGCCCCCAGTTGCCGGCCATGTTGACGATGCTGCCACCGCCGCCTTTCAGCATAGCGGGTATTTGTTCGCGGACGCCGCGCCACACACCGTTCAATTTAATGTCGATCATGCGTTGCCAGTCGCTTTCACTGGTGTCGGCTGTGGCGCTGCCCGTGCCTTCCCAACCGGCATTGTTGAACGCACAATCGAGCCGGCCGAAGCGTTCAAGCGTGGTGGCGACGATGGCCTGGACCTGTTCGAGCGAGCCGACGTCGGTCCGGGCGAAAAGCGCATCGCCGCCGGCCCCGCAAATTTCTTCGGATATATCCTCGCCGTTGCCAACGTTGCGGCCACCGATGACAACCGCCGCGCCTTCGGCTGCAAAGCGCAAGGCTGCGGCACGCCCAATGCCGCTGGTGCCGCCAAGGATCAGGGCGACTTGGTTCGTAAATCGATGCTCGATCATCTAATAGCCTCTCCGGTTAACGTGACAATACCCCAAACTCGGATTGCCCGCGTCATATGCGGCCCGGCGAAAGAGATGGCTGTCAATTTCACGTAATCTGCAGTTCTCGTTGCAATCCAGCGATCGGCGCCCGGTTAACTAAAGGTGATAGCCGTATACATGCGGAGGTAACACGGGCAACGGGATACCTTAGCTTTCGCGACCATCGCGGCAGGGCTTATTGGATTCAGTCTCGTGTCGAAGCGCGTCTGGCCCACCATCGTGACCGGCCCGATGATATTCACAGGCTTCGGGCTGGTAATTGGTGGCGCGGTATTGGGTGTTGCCGGCCTCGACTTCGATCCCTCCGTCAGCTCTACGTCACCTTTACCGACCGTCGGCGCACCGCGTGCTCTTAAGGCGTGAGGTCTATTACTTTACTGACTCCGGACAGTTCTTCAGATCCAGGTCGCAGACGTCAATGGATGTGAGGTAATCGAGCCAGATCTGGCGATCGGCGAGCGGCACCGGTAACTCGTCGGTTATTTCGAACGGCGGCGTGTGCCAGATCTTTCGCACGATGTAGAAATTGTGAGAGCCGCCGATCGCCCTGATAAAAATGAGTTCACCCTGCCCTGTGTGCGTATTGGAACCGCACAGCACGACGATCCCGAGCGTCGGGTAGACGGCGTTCTTATCGAATTCGAGCGGCCGCACTTCGAACGGGTCACAACGCTTGCTCGCGCCGTCGGCGACGCTCAACAATACTTTGTCCGGTAACACCTTCGCACGGCCGAATCCGATTTGGGCCGTGATCATCTCGTCGGATGTCTCACGGCTCTGATCTTCCGGCACGTATTCCGCTTGCGCTACGTTCTCTATACGCTCGTGAAAGACCTTTTCCCACCCGTCCGGTACCGGGATCAACAGACGTTCACCGCTTGTGGAATCCTCTGCCGCGGCCGTGGTACACGCAATGATCAGCGCGACGGGTGCGAGCCGTCCGATAAAGCGGTTCATCAAAAAGGCCGCCGAGCGTTCATGCAATCTCGAGGACTATCTTGCCCATCTGTTCGGTGTCCAGCATGCGTTGATGGGCGGCGACCGCCTGTTCAAACGGGACGACCTCGTCGACGACCGGTTCGACACCGTGCAGATTGACAAAATCGAGCATGTCCCTAAATTCCTGCGGACGGCCCATGGTCGTACCCTGGATCCGGATCTGGCGAAAAAAGAGCTTGGCCATATTTATACCCTGCTCGGCGTTGCCCCGCGTCGCGCCGAAGAAAACATAACGGCCACCCGCACGCAAGGTGTCGAGACTATCGTGCAGGCCATCGCCGCCCGCGCTGTCGATCACGAGATCGATGCCGCCGCTCGCCTGTTTGAGATCGGCCGACCAGCTGTCCGTGCGGTAATCAAAGTCGTCGCGCGCGCCGAGCTTGCGCGCCGCTGCCAGCTTGTCCTCGCTGCTGCTGGTGACAAACACCTCGGCGCCGTGCCCCAGTGCCCACATCAGGGCGAAGGTGGCGCAGCCACCTCCGATCCCCGTCACCAGTACGTTCTGCCCGGCCTGGACCTCGCCGTGGGTGACGCATGCGCGCCATGCCGTCATGCCGGCGAGCGGTATGGCCGCCGCCTGCGCCCAGTCGAGATGCGCGGGCTTGTCGACTACGGAATCGGCGGGAATGCAGATCCTTTCGGCAAACGTACCCTGATCAGGCATGCCGAGCACGCGGAAATCCGGTCCCCCGCAACGCGGATCGTCGCCCCAATCACGTGCTGGATAGAGGACCACTTCTCGTCCTATGTGGTTTTCGTCGACGCCCGCGCCCACTGCTTCGACGATACCCGCACCGTCCGAGCCGCCGATGGAAGGAAATTCAATGCGCGGGTAGGCGCCGACAGTGATCCAGACGTCGCGGCGGTTGAGCGCCGCCGTTTTGATCTGAACACGGACCTCGCCGGCGCTCGGCTGCGGCAGGTCCACATCCTCGATGACGAGTTTTTCGGGACCGCCGACTTCTTTTAGAACCAGTGCCTTCATCGGCGATCAGCGCCCCTTGAACTCAAATTTCTGTTTATTGGCAAAACCGTGAATGCCCGTTTTCGCGTCCTCGGAATAGGCCGCAAGCCCCGAGATGGCGCGCGTCTCGAGTTCCATCTGCGTCTCCAGGGTATTGCTAAAGGTATCGGCGATGAGCCGCTTGGCCTCGCCGTAGGCCCAGGTCGGACCCGCGGCGAGTTCGTGAGCGCACGCTAGCGTACGTTCCATCAATTTGTCATCGGCGACGACCTCGGTAACAAGTCCCCATTCGAGCGCCTGCTCCGCTGTCAATACGTCGTTCAAGAAGATCAGTCGTTTCGCCTTTTGTGCGCCGACTAAACGCGGTAAAAACCACGTGCTGCTACCGTCTGGCGAGACGCCGACCTTGGTGTACGCTTCGGTGAACTTGGCCGATTCGGCGGCGAATACCAGGTCGCCCGTGATCGCGATACTGAAACCGGCGCCGGCGGCCATGCCGTTCACGGCCACCAGATAGGGCGCGTTCATGCGCGCGAAGCGCGATATTGCCGCGTGGAGTCCAGCCGTCGCGTATCGCATGTACTCGGCCATGCCATCACCCTGGGCAGCAAAGCTGCGTAGATCGCCGCCCGCGCAGAACATCTTGCCGGTGGCAGTCAGCACGACCGCGCGGATGTCGGGGTTCGAGTCGCAGTGAGTGGCGACCTTGACGAGTTCCTCGGACATCGGGACGTTCAGACTGTTGGCAGCGTCCGGCCGGTTCAGGGTGATGACCGCGACGCTGCCGTCACGTTCGAAGGTCAAGGTTTCATAATTCATCGAGATTCCCCTTACTGATCCAAACTAAGATGGTGCCTTGTCGCCGAAGTCCGCGCGGCGCCGCTCAAGGTCCGACATCAGGTCCGCACGCTGCTCCGACGAATATTCGAGCCACGCTGCGATTTCATCGAGCGTTCGGAAGCAGCCCCAACAATAACCGCGTGCTTCATCGATGTTACACACCTCGACGCACGGTGACGCGATCGGAGCGGCCGGTTTCACGGCTCGGCTTCCGACGAGGCGGCGGCGAATCGCGCGAGGTAATCGATGCCCTCGATCGCGCGGCTGCCGTACCAGGAGAGCAACTCCCCGTCGATCAGGCGTACGTTTTCGCGCGCACCTACCAACCGGCCGACTTCGTCGAGATGCTTGTCGCGAAACGCATAGGGTTCACTGCTCAACAGGCAGAGATCGATCGGCAGTTCCCGGATGTCGTCATCACTCAGCGATGGGTAACGCGCGGCTGAGTCGCGCGGCAGGGTTTCCCAGTTGACGAGTGCTAGCGTTCGCGAGATATAGGTGTCCTTCGATACGGTCATCCAGGGTTTACGCCAGATCAGGTACAACACGCGTTTCGCCGACAGGGATTCGCAGGTGCGTTCGATCGACGCCAGCGCGGCTTCGAAATCGCGGGCGAGCCGCCGTGCCGCCTCGACGCGATCGAAGATATCGCCGAGCAGATGGTAGAGATCGAGATTGTCCCGCGGTGCGTTGGGATGGGTCACGATCACATGGGGCACAAAGGCGTTCAGTGCGTCAAAGGTCTCACGGTTGTTTTCGTCGATGTTGACAATCGCGTGGCTGGGCGCGAGCGCACGTATCGCGTCGAGATTGACGTCCTTGGTGCCACCGATCTTGGTAAGTTTGCGCACTTCGGATCTGGGATGCACGCAGAAACCGGTGCGGCCGACCACCTGCGGTCCGAGGTCCAGATCGAACAAGAGCTCGGTAATGCTCGGCACCAATGAGACGATCCTCGCGGTCGCGGCCGCGCGTGCGTGCTCCTGCCCGAAGGCATCGACCGCCATGACGGATCAAAATTTCCTGAAGTGCGGCATCGTGGGCAATACGGCTGCGGCGCGTTCTTTACATGTTGCGGCGGTATTCGCCGCCGACGTCGTACAGCGCACCCGATACCTGGCCGAGAGAGGCCCGTTTCACGGTCTCCATCAGTTCGGCAAAACAGTTGCCACGCTTGCGCGCGATGTCCTGCAGTGTCAAAAGACCTTGATCGCAGCTTTCGCCATGGATCGCCTGGAAATTCCTGATCGAGGCGATCTGGTCCTGCTTCTCCTCTTCGGTCGAACGCATGAGTTCGATCTCGGTAACCTCTTCCGCCTGTCCCTCCTTCGGCAGGAAGGTATTGACGCCGATGAGCGGCAGGCTGCCGTCATGCTTCTTGTGCTCGTAGTAGAGGCTCTCTTCCTGGATCTTGCCGCGCTGATACATGGTGTCCATTGCGCCGAGCACCCCGCCACGCTCACTGATCCGCTCGAACTCCTTGTACACGGCTTCTTCGACGAGTTCGGTGAGCTCGTTGATGATAAATGAGCCCTGCCAGGGGTTCTCGCAGAAATTGAGCCCCAGTTCGCGGTTGATGATCAGTTGGATCGCGACCGCCCGGCGTACCGATTGCTCTGTCGGTGTCGTGATGGCCTCATCGTAAGCGTTGGTATGAAGGCTGTTGCAATTGTCAAACAGCGCGTAGAGCGCCTGCAAGGACGTGCGGATGTCATTAAAGCTGATCTCCTGCGCATGCAAGCTGCGCCCGCTGGTCTGGATGTGATATTTGAGCATCTGGCTGCGCGCGCTCGCACCGTAGCGTTCGCGCATCGCCCTTGCCCAGATGCGGCGCGCGACGCGGCCGATGACGGTGTACTCCGGATCCATGCCGTTGCTAAAAAAGAAGCTGAGATTAGGTGCGAAATCGTCGATATGCATGCCGCGCGCCAGATAGTACTCGACGATAGTGAAGCCGTTGGCCAGCGTGAAGGCGAGTTGCGAGATCGGGTTCGCGCCCGCTTCGGCGATGTGATAACCACTGATCGAGACGCTGTAGAAATTGCGCACCTGGTGGTCGATAAAGAACTGCTGCACGTCGCCCATCATCGTCATGGCGAACTCGGTCGAAAAGATGCAGGTGTTTTGCGCCTGGTCCTCCTTCAGGATGTCGGCCTGGACCGTACCGCGAACGGATGCGAACGTTTCCGCCTTGACCTGCTCGTAAGTCTCGCGGTCGAGAACCCGGTCGCCCGAGATGCCGAGCAGTCCGAGGCCCAGTCCGTCGTTTCCCTGCGGCAGTTCCCCCTTGTAACGGGGGCGTTGCTTACCTTCGAAATAACGGGCGATCTTCTTTTTTGCGGCGTTCCAGCCACCCGATGCCTTTAGCATTTTCTCGACCTGCTGATCGATCGCCGCATTCATGAAGAAGGCGAGAATGATCGGCGCAGGCCCGTTGATGGTCATCGACACGGACGTCTTCGGCGAACACAGGTCAAAGCCCGAATAAAGCTTCTTGGCGTCGTCGACCGAGGCGATGGAAACGCCCGAGTTACCCACCTTGCCGTAGATATCGGGTCGTTCGTGCGGATCTTCGCCGTAAAGGGTGACGGAATCAAAGGCTGTCGACAGGCGCGCCGCGGGCTGTCCGTGCGCAACATAATGGAAGCGGCGGTTGCTGCGTTCGGGCGTACCCTCCCCGGCGAACATGCGCGTCGGATCCTCTCCCTCGCGCCGGTAAGGGAAGACGCCGCCGGTATAGGGATAAGCGCCCGGCAGATTTTCTTTCATCAGGAAGCGCAGCAGATCACCCCAGCCGTCGAAGCGCGGCGGTGCGATCTTGGGCATGTGCTGGTGGCTCAGACTGGTCGTGTAGTTTTCCCCTTCGATCACTTTGCCGCGGACCTCGTAGCTGTAGGTCTTATCGGTGATACCACGATAACGCTCAGGCCATTGGCCCAGAAGCTGGCGTGCTTCGGCTCCCAGGTCGTCGAGTGCCGCGTTGTAGCGCTGCCGCAGGGTCAGTAGTGAGGCATCACCGCCGCTGATCAACGCCCCGGGGGCATAGGGCGAGAAGGCCTCGGGTAGTTCGGTATCCTCGAGTGTCTTCAGTGACTCGAAGGCATGCTGGGCCTGGTTCGCGGCGTCGCTCAGCCGTTCGATTATTGCGTTCGTACCGCGCCCCTGCTCGGCGATCTCGGCGAGATAGCGGATGCGGTTACCCGGGATGAGTACCGTCGCTCGCGGTTCTTTGATGCTGGTGTCGATTTCGGGTATTCCGGCCACGTCGTCGAGGCCCAGCTTCTCTTGCAAGCTACGACACAGGTTAACGAACATCCAGGTCAGGCCGGGATCGTTGAACTGGCTCGCGATCGTCGGAAACACGGGGATCGATTCGTCCGCAATGTCAAAATTCGCATGATTGCGTTTCCACTGCTTGCGGACATCACGCAGCGCGTCTTCAGCACCGCATTTGTCGAACTTATTGAGCACGATGAGTTCCGCGAAATCGAGCATGTCAATTTTCTCTAGCTGGCTGGGCGCCCCGTATTCACTAGTCATGATGTAGACGGGCAGGTCGACCAGGTCGACGATTTCGCTGTCGCTCTGACCGATGCCGGCGGTCTCCACGATCACTAAATCGAAGCCGGACGACTTGAGAAGGTTGATGGCGTCGGCGAGCATCTCATTGGTCGAGAGATGTTGCCGGCGCGTGGCCATCGAGCGCATGTAGATATTTTCGTGGCGCAGAGCGTTCATACGGATGCGGTCGCCGAGCAATGCGCTGCCGGTGCGCCGGCGTGTCGGGTCGACGGCCAGCACCGCGATGGTCTGGTCCGGGAAATACTGGCAATAACGCGAGAGGATCTCGTCGATCACACTGCTCTTGCCGGCGCCGCCGGTCCCCGTGATACCGATCACCGGCACCCGCCCTGCCGCCATGTGCCATTCCTTGCGTAAAGTGTCCAGGCGTGGGTCGGGTATGACGCCGTCTTCCAGGGCGGACAGCATCTGGGCAATGCCGAGAAAATCGTCACGGCTGGTGGTCTCGGGCACCGGGGTCTGGCGCCGCGCCGCGCCGGTACGGGTCACCAGGTCGGTAATCATGCCGGCCAGGCCCAGACGCATGCCGTCATGCGGGTGATAGATGCGTTCTACGCCGTAAGATTCGAGTTCGGCGATCTCCTCCGGGGTAATCGTGCCGCCGCCGCCGCCGAAAACGCGGATGTGGCCGGCCCCCGCGTCACGCAGCATATCGATCATGTAGCGGAAGTATTCGTTGTGGCCGCCCTGATAAGAACTGATTGCGATGCCGTCGGCATCTTCCTGGATGGCGGCACGGACGACGTCGGCGACCGATCGGTTATGCCCGAGATGCACGACTTCCGTCCCCTCGGCCTGGATCAGTCGGCGCATCACGTTGATGGCTGCATCGTGCCCGTCGAACAGGGACGCGGCGGTGACGAAGCGCATCGGCGCGGCTTCCGTGGATGCCTCGGGAAGCTTGTTCAGATTTTCCGCTCTGGTGGTCATGATGCGGTCTCCGTTTGCGCGCTGACTGTGTGCCGGGGTCTCGACAGGCCGACGGCCGTTTGCTTTTTCAAAGACTCGTGGAGGAAGCGGATATGCGACTGTGCGTCGGGGGTTACCAGCCATTGATAGACGATCCCGATGATGGCGGCGCAGAATTGTTCGGCGGTCCCCGCGATGTCGACGTCGCCGGCGATGGTGCCCGCCTCGATGCCCTTTTCGATCCAATCGGCGACGTCGCGCCGCCGCCGTTCGTGAATGTGGGCAACGACCCGTTTGAGTTCAGGATCAGGTCCGATCGAGTCGAACCACAGGATGTAGAAGGCGCGGATGCGGTCGGCGCCGTCGACCACGAACTCATAGTGAGCGTCCGTCGCGGCCTCGATGGCCTCCAGCCCCACCCGGTCCCGCACGGCGCGGCGCAGTTGGCGCAACCAGGATTCCCCTATCGAGTGGATGATAAAGGCGAACAGCCCGCCCTTGTTACCGAAGCGGTAGCTCGCGAGCCCGCGGCTGTAGCCGGCGCGCTCACCGACCTCTTTCAAGGTCATGCCGGCCGTGCCGCGTTCGCAGATCAGGGAGACGGCGGTTTCGAGCATACGCGCGTCGGACAGCGCTGTGCGTTCGGCCTGGGTGCGGCGTTCGGGATCGAGTTTCAGGCGAGCGTCCATAGGTGGATTATCGCTTGAATTATACTTGTTTGCAACAAGCAAGTAAGTCGGTGTGCCGGGCGAACTCAGGGGGCTCACGTTCGCTACCCCGTCTGCAGACATCGATCGATGGCGATGGTCGCACCCAGATCGGCTGGCGGACGCTACTCACCTCCGT
>JAYYZW010000079.1:0-5058 GCA_036339995.1 Pseudomonadota bacterium | reverse complement strand
TTGCCTTCCCTATCAAACCACTCCCAAAGACCATCCCGTTTTCCGTTTTTGTAGAACTTCACCACCCGACCTGTCACCAGTTTATTCGTGCGACTGTCATACGCGATATCGTCACGGTAGATGAGTGTGGTTTCGTCTATATCCTTCGTAAGACATCGAATCTCTTAATAACAAATAAAGATAATAGAAATACCGGGGATTTCGTTAGACGTTGCCAGACAAAATAATCTTTTTATTCAACAGGTAAGGTGTATATATCGGACGTCCTTGGATACCTCTGGACCTAATCGTACTTAACATACTTGAAGCGCTGATCGTCGGGCGTACCCTCGAGCGGCGAGTCGGGATCGGCCCCCGGTTGCCAAAGGACGACTTCGTCAATCTTTTTGGCCAATACGAAATCCTTGTCGGTGACCCCCTTAGCCGCGTGGTTCATCAGTTTCACGGTCACGAATGCATAGGAGACGGTGAGGTCGGGATGATGCCAGGCCGCTTCGGCGAGGTGCCCGACGGTATTGACGACCATCAAGGTACCCTTCCAGCCGGAGGTCTTGTACTTGCGGCGTATCCAGCCGTTCTTGAAGGTCCAGCCGGGCAACTCCTCTGCTAGGCGCTCTTCTATTTCTGCTTCGGAATAGACTTCTTCGGTCTTGCGTTCTCTCCAGCCCATCATGCCACCTCACTGTCATCCTGCGGTTTTACGATTATCCCAGCCCGCATTGCCGCTTGCACCCGCGCCACGGCGTCCCCGGAAAGCCTCCGCTCACGCCGGCGTTCATCGCATAACACGCTCCTGAATCCGAGGTAATCGGCGCCCACCGGCAACAGGGCCGGTATGTCGGAAAGATGCAGGCGCCCGGCAAGCCCGGTCAGCATGCCCAACTCGCGTCCGAGTGCGACGAATCTTTCGATCTCGCTGATTTCGAGCAGATCGGTCAGCCGGGGGCCCGACTTATCGGCGGTATCAAGCATGATGCCGGCGATCCCGACCGCGGCGATCGCCCTGATGGCGCGCTCGTCCGGCGGACACTCCGCCATGCACACGACGATGAGACGGTGGCCCCGAGCCGCGCAGTGTTCAAGAACCGGCACGTGCTTTTTCGACTTCATAAGGTTCAACCCGACCTTGACGTAATCGACCCCGGCTGCCGCCGCGCGCTCGACCCGCGCCGGCACGACTTCCGGCGCGTCCCAGCAATCGCCGATCGTCGCGCTGACCGGCAGGCGACCGCGCACGTGCTGAACGATCACACCGATCTCGACAGCTTGCAGTGCGCCAAGTGCGCCCCTGCGCGGATCCTTGATGTCGATCCAGCCAACGCCGTGGTCGATGGCAAGCGCCGCCTCGAATACGTCACTCACACTTGCCAGCATCAGGCTCATCATTGGGTTTCCGTTTTAATTCGATGTCTGGGATGGCGGGCAATCGCGTCCACCAGCCACTTCCAGGCGAGTCTTTCGCGCTCACCCGCAGTCTTTTCTACGGCAAGTGTAAGGTAAGCCATCTCCACCGCAACCTTTTCCGGCGGCAGCCAGTCGAGTCGCGAGACGAGGATCGATGCCTCGATAACCGCGGCTTGCGCGCGATTGAAACCCCTGAATGCCCGGTGTGTCTCTTCGGCGACCACGCGGCACCGAAACTCGGGGCGTTCAGAATCTTCGGTTTGTTCCACGACCTCCATTTCCAGGTGGGCGAGGCAGTCTGCCAAGCGCCAGCCGTCGACATGCACGGCACGGACGACGGGCCAATCGCGACGGCTCGTCAGGCAGCCGGCAATGATGCGCACGTCATCCATCAGGCTCATGACTGCCGCGCAGTGGCGCCGTAGGTTATCGAGCGTCGTGGATGGAACAAACGGCGCGACCGTCACCGTGCCGATCTCGCGAACAAAGCCCATGGGAGTAACGTGCGCGCTGCCGTCCTCGTTCGTGGTCGTAATGACACCCTCGAATATCATCGCTTTAGACGCTTTGCCCGCATCGGCTCGACGACCCGGATTGGCTGAAATAGACCACCTCGATGGCTGTCATAAATCAAACCGCTCCGGTAGCGCCGTGGTGGTGTAGACGGGAGCTTGGGGGATGGCGATCGGAATGTATAAGCATTTGTTATTGTGGTATTTTTTTCAGCCACGTCGCAGGACACAAGCAAGGTGTGCTTGGCACACAACGTGCAGGCACGATGCCGTCGGCAATCGCTCGGGAAGCGCGCGCCGCGTGGGGAACGAGTATTCCCCACCCTTCTGACCAATGATAGGAGCATAAGAAAATGAAGTGGGATATTCCTTCCTACAACGATGTTCGCTTCGGCTTCGAAGTGACGATGTACATTAACAACCGTTAATGTCGCCCCTCCGAAGGATCGCGCCCGCGGTCCTTCGGGCTTTGAATTCAACAAGCCCCCCAGCCGACGTTTCGCCACACGCCTCACTGCCGATCCATCTTGGCTCAACTCGCCGTCAAGACACCCCCAAAATCGGATTCAGCGCCCTGGTCCCGGGACGAGTTCGAACGCCGCCTGCGCGACAAGGAACGTTTTTATCATATCCAACACCCCTATCACGAACGCATGAACGACGGCGAACTGGATAAGAACGCGATCCAGGGCTGGGTCGCCAACCGTTTCTATTACCAAACCAGCATTCCCGTCAAGGATGCCGCGATCATGGCGAACTGCCGCGACCGCGAGGCTCGCAGGCTGTGGGTCCAGCGCATCATTGATCACGACGGCGTGCAGGGCGATGACGGCGGCATCGAAGCCTGGCTGCAACTCGGTGAAGCGGTTGGTTTATCGCGCGAAGCGTTGATCGACGAGCGCCACGTACTGCCGGGGGTCCGCTTCGCGATCGACGCCTATGTGAATTTCGCCCGCACGGCGACCTGGCAGGAAGCGGCCTGCTCTTCATTGACCGAGCTCTTCGCGCCCACGATCCACCAACGGCGCCTGGACAACTGGCCGGAAGTCTACCCGTGGATAAAACCACAGGGTTACAACTATTTCCGCAAGCGCCTGAGCGAAGCGCGGCGCGACGTAGAGCATGGGCTGCGGGTGACGCTGGACCACTTTTCAACCCGTTCCGAACAGGAATATGCTTTGAATATCCTGCAATTCAAGCTCGACATATTGTGGTCTATGCTGGACGCCATGTGGATGGCCTATATCGAGAAAATGCCGCCCTATCATTGCTGTTCGACGTGATGTCCGTACACCATGCCTGATGACCGCGTGCCATGTATCACCTCGATGTTTCGCTTGCAATGGGAACAGGCACAGGAATGCCACGTCCTGCTCTATCCCGAAGGCATGGTGAAGCTGAGCGCCAGCGCCGGCGAAATACTCAAGCGCGTCGACGGGCAGAAATCGGTCGCTGCTATCATCGACGACCTCAAGACCGTGTTTCCTGAAGCGGACCTGGACGACGATGTGTTGAAATTCCTGGAGCAAGCGCGTGACAACGGCTGGATCAACGTCTGACATTTCCGGCAAACCGCTGTGGCTGCTGGCCGAGCTCACCTACCGCTGTCCGCTGCAATGCCCGTATTGCTCGAACCCGCTCGATATCGCCCGTGTCGACAAAGAGCTCGATACCGATGAATGGATTCGGGTCCTGCGAGAGTCGCGCGCGATGGGGGCGATGCAACTCGGGCTCTCCGGCGGCGAACCGCTGGTCAGACAAGATCTCGCGGCCATCATCGCCGAAGCACGCACCCTCGGCTATTACAGCAATCTCATAACGTCCGGCGTCGGCATGGACGGCGAGCGGGTCGCCCGCTTCAAGCAAGCGGGTCTCGACCATATTCAGATCAGTTTCCAGGCGAGCGACGAGGAACTCAACGACTACCTCGGCGGCACTCAGAGCTTCCAGCACAAGCTCGACATGGCGCGCGCCGTCAAGTCACAGGGCTATCCGATGGTCCTGAACATCGTGATACACCGCCACAACATCGATCAGATCGAAGACATTCTGCGCATGACCATCGACCTCCAGGCAGATTACGTCGAACTCGCCAGTACCCAGTATTACGGATGGTCGAAACTGAACGTCGAAACCCTGCTGCCGACGCGCGATCAATTGGAAGCGGCGGAAGCCGTCGCCCATCGCTACCAGGAGCGCATGAAGGATCGCATGAAGATCATCTACGTCGTTCCGGACTACTACGAGAATCGTCCCAAGCCGTGCATGAACGGGTGGGGTTCAATCTTTTTGACCATTGCGCCGGACGGCACGGCGCTGCCCTGCCACGCCGCGGCCCAGCTTCCGGGCCTGTCATTCCCCAACGTGCGGGATCATACCATCGAGGCGATCTGGTCGGAATCGGACGCTTTCAACCGGTTTCGCGGATTTGATTGGATGCAAGAACCATGTCGGAGCTGCCCGGAAAAAACCAAGGATTTCGGCGGATGCCGCTGCCAGGCCTACATGATGACGGGTGACGCGACGGCGGCCGATCCCGTTTGTGACAAATCTCCGCACCATGCGGAACTCGTGAGTGAAGTGGAACGCATCGAACGGGTGGCGACCGAAAAACCCGCCGCCGTAGAACGCCCCTTGATCTTTCGCAACATGCGCAATTCACGCAAACAGATGCGAGCATCGAGCGAAGCTACTTAAACCGATGAAATTATTCACCCGCAAGCGATCTTCATAGAGCGACTAAATAAAACCACAGAGATCACAGAATTCACAGAGAACACGAAAAGAAAAAATAGTAACCGCACACCTGCCCTATTTATTTTCTTTCTCTGTGTCTTCCGTGTCTTCCGTGTCCTCGGTTTTCTCTGTGGTTTATTGCAATTGAATTTGGGAAGCGGAGGCTTAAGCGCGCATCCCTGAGCGATGGCTATGCCGCTATGTCGAATCAGCTGCCTGGCAACAGGCCCAGGCAACGTCGGCGGCCTGGCGGTTCTGTTTAACATCGTGCACGCGAAACAGCCGTACGCCGGCAGCCACCCCCATCGCCGTCGTGGCGCAGGTTGCGCCGAGTAGCTCGCTAAACTCGGTTTCGCCGCAGATCGCGCCCATGAATCGTTTTCGGCTGGTGCCTAGCATGACCGGG
>JAYYZW010000078.1:0-16852 GCA_036339995.1 Pseudomonadota bacterium | reverse complement strand
GCATACAGCGACGGCGAGATCGGTGCTCTCGTTCGGTCCGACGTACTTCACGCCAATCCGGACACCTGAGTCCGCGTTCGCGATCATTCGCCCGCAAGCGGGCTCCTACCTAGCTTGATTTAGTCACCGTAGGAGTCCGCTTGCGGGCGAATGATTGCGAACGCGGACTCAGGTGTCCGGATTGGCGTGAAGTACGCCGGACCGAACGAGAGCACCGATCTCGCCGTCGCTGTATGCGAGCACACTGCGCAACACCTCGGCATTGTGCTCCCCAAGTGATGCGGCTTCCATGTGGCAGTTGTGTTCGAAGCCGGAAAACCTGAGCGGCATGCCCGGCATCAGAACCTCGCCCAGCTTGGCGTCGCGAATCGCGCGGATGGTGCCGCGTTCAAGCATGTGAGGGTGATTGACGATCTCGGAGATCTTCAACACCGGCGCGCAGGGTACGCGTTCGGCTTGGAGCGCCTCGAAGACGGCTTCGTCGGAGGGCGCGGCGTCGACCCAGGCCTGGATGATGTCGATCACTTCCTGCGCCGCGGCGACACGCTTTTCGTTGGCGTCGTAGCGGGGATCTTCGATCAGGTCGGGGCGGCCGATGGCGCGGCATACCGACGGCCACTGGGGCTGCAGGGCGATGATGCAGATCCAGCCGTTCTTGCCGTTGTACAGACCCAGGGGACAAACGGCGTAGTGGTGGCTGCCGGATCGCGTCGGTTCGTTGGCGCCACCGCTCACACTGTAGATCTGGACGTTCAGTTCGTGGTAGCCCATATAGGAATCGAGCAACGAAATGTCAAGGTATTGGCCTTCGCCGCCGTGCTCGCGATGCAGCAGGGCGTAGCCGATGGCGCACGCGGCGTGGACCCCGGTCGAGACGTCGCCGATCGCAGCCATGGGTATCGCCGGCGCTGATCCGGGCTCACCGATTATATCGGTGATGCCGCTGTAGGCCTGCGCGATATAATCGAATCCCGGCAACGCGGACAGTGAACCGGATTGCCCGAACGCGGATACCGAGCACATGACGATGTTCCGATTGAGTTCATGCACCTTGTTCCAGCCGAAACCAAGCCGGCCGATGGCGCCTGGCGCGAAATTTTCTATAAAGACGTCAGATTTTTTGATCAAATCGGCCAGGATCGTCTTGCCCTCTTCGCTTTTCACGTCCAGGCAGAGGCTTTTCTTGCCCCGATTCTGCTGGGTGTAGTACGCGCTTCGCCCGTTCTTCAAGGCCGGCAGACTGCGTGACACGTCGCCCAGCGGCGGGAATTCGACCTTGATGATCTCGGCGCCCATCTCGGCCATCAAGCGCGTCGCCGTCGGTCCGGCAATCACGTGCGTCATATCGAGCACGCGGTAACCATTGAGAATGTGTTTGGGCGGAGTCGTCATCGCTTCGACGATCGCAAATACGCTTTCAACCGGCTTGGGCGCGCGACCGAACCAGTGTACGGCGGCCATGCCGCTCATAACGTCGCGCCGGCGTATTGACGATGGTGTCCAGCGCGTGCGCGCCGCGCGACGCTTCGATGCGCTCGAGCGCAACCTCGCCGTAGGTTGTAGTGCGCTGCCTGGGTTTGCGCCCCGCCGCTTCGATCATCGCGATCATGCGCTCCGGAGAAGTCTCTTGACCGTGAGACGCGCCGGCCGCCCGGGTAATGCTTTCGTTCATCAAGGTACCGCCGAGATCGTTCACGCCGGCGTTGAGGCAGGCGACGACGCCTTCATGGCCCATCTTCACCCATGAGGCCTGGATATTGGTGATATGCGGATGCAACGCGAGCCGCGCAACGGCGTGCATTAATACGGCCTCACGGAAGGTGGGTCCCTTGCGCGCGAGACCCTTGAGGTACAGGGGCGCTTCCATGTGCACGAACGGCAGCGGCACGAATTCGGTAAAGCCGCCGGTCTCGATTTGCAGGTCACGTACGTGCAGCAGATGGCGCGCCCAGTTGATCGCATGGTCGACATGACCGTACATGATCGTCGCGGTCGTTCGAAAGCCGGTTTCGTGCGCCGCGCGCATGACCTCAAGCCATTGGGCCGTGTTAATCTTGTCGGGACAGATGATGGCGCGGATTTCGTCGTCCAGCACTTCACCTGCAGTCCCGGGCAGGGTCCCTAGCCCCGCGGCCTGCAAGCGCTGGAGATAGTCCGCGAGCGGCAGATTCAAAGTTTTCGCACCCTGCCAAACCTCGAGCGGTGAGAAGGCGTGCACGTGCATGTCGGGCACCGCTTTCTTCACCGTGCGCAGGATGTCGAGATAAGTTTCGCCGGTATATTGCGGATGAATACCGCCCTGCATGCAGACCTCGGTCGCACCGCGGTTCCAGGCTTCCAGGACGCGGCGCTGGATCTCGTCCGCTTCCAGGTCATAGGGTTGACCTCGAAGGTTTTCGCTCAGCTTGCCCTTGGAAAACGCACAGAACTGACACTTGAAGTAGCACACATTGGTGTAATTGATGTTGCGATTGACGACGAAACTCACGGTGTCACCGTTCACCGCGCGGCGCAGATCGTCGGCGGCGCGGCATACCGCGGTAAAATCCTCGCCGCGAGCGCCGAACAGGCGCGTGACCTCGTGTACGCCAAGTTTCTCACCATCGGTGACACTCGCCAGGATCGCGTGAACGTCACGCGATACAGATTTCAGCGATGCCGTAACAGCACTCCTGACCTCGGTGGGTGGCGCGATGTCGTCGCCCGGGCACCATTCATCGGAGCGCGGATAACCCTCGGCGTCCGTTGCCTGCAGTAGCGGCGTAAGGAACCGCTCGTCAACCCAATCCTTCGCCTCGAGCACGTAGTGCGGGTAAATCGTCAAGCGTTCGTGAAGCGTTTTACCGGCGGCACGGGTGTCGTCGGCCAGCTGATCGAGGTGTGGCCAGGGTGCTTCGGGATTGACGTGGTCCGGCGTCAGGGGCGAGACGCCGCCCCAATCGTTGATGCCAGCGGCGACGAGGTCCGGCAGACAGCCGGGACTCAGGTTGGGCGGTGCCTGGATGCTCATGCCAGACCCGAATAGGATGCGCGCGACCGCGAGTGTCCATAGCATTTCCTCGAGACCCGGTTCCGGCGCGTGCTGCATCTTGGTACCCGGTTTGGCGCGGAAATTCTGGATAATGACTTCCTGAATGTGGCCGAACTCCTCGTTAACCGCACGAATCGCCAGTAATGATTCGATTCGTTCGCGGCGGGTCTCGCCGATCCCGATCAGAATGCCGGTGGTGAACGGGATGCGCGCCCGTCCGGCGTTGCGCAACGTTTCCAGTCGAACGCGGGGGTCCTTGTCGGGTGATCCATGATGCGGCATGCCTTTTTCACAGAGGCGCGCACTGGCGGATTCGAGCATGATGCCCATGCTGGGTGAGACTTCGCGCAACATTCGACACTCATCCGCGGTCAGGGTTCCCGGATTCATGTGCGGTAGCAATCCGGTATTTTCGAACACCGCCGCGGCCGCGTCGCGCAGGTATTCGAGCGTGCTTGCGTAGCCCATCGCGGCGAGGCCGTCGCGCGCTGTTTGATAGCGCAGCTCCGGTTTTTCGCCCAGGGTGAAAAGAGCTTCCTTGCAGCCGTGGGCCCGCCCCTGCTCCGCGAGTTCAACAACTTCCTCGAGCTTCATGTACGGCGCGCTAAGCCGTTTGGGTGCCTGTGCGAACGTGCAGTAATGGCAGACGTCGCGGCACAACTGGGTCAGCGGTATGAATATCTTGCGCGAGTAGGTGACGCTCGATCCGAAGCCCCCGTCTCGCAGGCTGCCGGCACATTGAAGCAGTGAGCCGATGTCCTTACATTCGGCAAGCTGCAACGCGTCCGAAAGCGTAGGCGTCATGCCTGCCAATGCGGCATCGAAGATCCGTTGGAATTGAGTCATCTAAACCAAGCGCGAGGCAGCGACGATATCACTGTTGTCCGGTCCGCCATTATGCCGTGGTAATACGCGACGGGCGATACCACTGTCCGAAAGGTAGGCGAGGCTTTCGGTTTCGCTGTCGTAGGTTAACAATGTCCTGAGATCCATGGGGTTGTCAACGTCGAGGGCAAAACCGGGAAGGTGCACGATCCTCGGTTCGATGCCGGCCGCTTCGGCCGCGGCCTTGTGGGCCGAAAAACTGCCGGCGCCGTAAGCGAATTTGATGGCGTTCGTGGGGCTGACCGCAAGTGCGTTGGTGCCGTTATGCTCACGATCAGGGGCTATTGTTACGGTGGGCGTTCCCTGGTGGAGGTTGATGATCTCGTCGATTTCACGGCTCGACACTAGCGGCACGTCGCCTGGGATCATGAGCATGTCGCGCTGCCCGTGTTTTGCCAGCCAAGCGCCGCCTTGCGCGATCGCACTGGACAGCCCGGAGCCCAATTCCTCGGTGAACAGGCCGCCGATCCGCTCCACCGCATATCGAGCGCGGGTTTCGCGAGAAATAACGACGATTCCCGATACCCGCCGGCTTTGTCCGAGTGCGTGCAGTACGTCATTCAACATGGCCTGGGTCAGTGATTCACGCTCCGCTTCAGAGAGGATAGCAGCGAGCCTGGATTTCGCATCGGAGAATCGCTTGACGGGAAGGACGACCCACATGTTTTCTAGCACGCCTCAATGAGTTTGAGCGCAGTGTGCGCGAGATTTATCTTGTCGTCCAGCGTCCGCATAAGGCTTTGCGCCGGCGCGACTTGGAGTCCGAGCGCGCCGATCGGTTCGACCAGTCGCCTGTCCGTTTCGTCCAGGATGAATCCATCCAGTAGGTCGCGGTAGTGCATAGCCACCGCGCGCGCGTCGCGCGGGACGTCGAGTTCTTCCATGATCTTTGCCGTCGGCCCCTTGATCGCCTCGCCACCGACGATCGGTGAGACCGCGATGACGGGCGCGGTACAGGCCATCAGCGCTTCCCTGATCCCGTCCAAAGCGAGGATGGGGTCAATACTCAAGAAAGGGTTCGACGGGCAGATGATGACGCCCGCCAGATCGGGATCCGACATCCACGCTATGAATTCGGGTATGGTCGAGGCGGTATCAGCGCCGCGATATTCGAACCCGCGAACGGCCGGTTCGCAACGTTCGCGCACGAAGTAGTGCTGAAAAGACAGCTGGCCGGCATCGGTATCGATCAGGGTGCGCACCGGGTCATCGCTCATCGGCCACGTGCGGTATTCGACGCCAAGGGCGCGGAAAAGCGTGGCGGTGACATCGGTCAGTCGCTCACCACCGGCGAGCAAGACGGTGCGCCACACGTGGACGGCGAGATCGCGATCGCCCAGCTTGAACCAGGTTTCGCCGCCGAGTTCACCCAAGCTCTCAATGAAATTCCAGCTCTCCCCGACACGGCCCCAGCCGGTTTGCGGATTGCTGAGTCCCGACAAGGTGTACATCAAGGTGTCGATGTCGGGCGAGACGTGCAAGCCGAGATGCTCGAAATCATCTCCGGTATTCACCAGAAAACCAAGGTCCGATGGACCGAGGATGCGGGACAGGCCCAGAGCCAGCTTGGCGCCGCCGACGCCGCCTGTGATGGCGAGATATTTGCTCATTTGAAGAGGTCGTCCTCGAGCGGGCGCATGATATCTCGGGCGCTGCCGCTCACCGTAGCGACGGGCAGTCCGCGCACCAGGGCGACCGGTGTTCGCTCGGTTGTCTCACCCATCGCCAGGCTTGCCATGGCCGCGATCGAGTCCGCTCGATTAACCATGGCGACTTTGAGTTCGCGGCCGAACATATCTTGGGCGCCGCGCAAATCGTCGAGGACCTGCACGCCCGCGCATCCGATCGCTCCGCCGACGGTGCCCATGCGCCAGGGTCGGTTCATACTATCGGCGATAATTACCCCGACGTGCTTGCCCGTCATGTCCTTGAGTGTATCGAACAAACGGGCGGCCGATGCATCGGGATCGCTAGGTAGCAGCAGTGCGGCATCGCCCTTGTCATGCGTGATGTTCGACTGATCGATGCCGGCGTTGGCGCCGACATGGCCGAGCTTGTGCCGAACGATGATGACGCCGGGTTTGTGCCGCAGCACGACAGCTGATTCGTCGAGAATAAGCTGTACCAGGCGCGGGTCTTTTTCCGTTTCTGCGGCTAGCACCTGCGCGGCCTCCCCCGGTTCGACATCGCTTAGGCGCATGAGCCGCCCTTCGGCCTTGGAAATGATCTTCTGTGCGATGACGAGGACATCGCCGTCGGCAAATCTAAGCCCGATAGCGGCCGCGGTCTCAAAAATAATTGCCGCGACGTCGTCGCCCGCATCGATGAGCGGTATGCCGCCCAGGGTCGATATTGTGATATCCGACATGGTTTAAGAGGTTTAGATGGACATGATTCGAAAGAGTCCGCTGCAGCGCGGAATGTAACAGATTTGAATTATTAGCTCGCATATCTCACCAGCCTCATCGGGATCGAGTAAAATCCCGACCCTTCGCGGAGGTGCGTGAAAAACGACAGACTGCTAAAGGGTTGCAAGAACGGAGGGTGATAAGAACATGGGGATCCTCGACGGCAAGGTCATACTCGTTACGGGAGGCGGACGCGGTATCGGCAGGGATTTCTCGCTAGCAATGGCGCAGGCGGGTGCCAAGGTCGTGGTCAACGACTTGGGCGCAAGCACGGACGGCGGCGATATCGAAGGCACGCCCGCGCAGGAGGTAGTCGCGGAGATCAAGGCGATGGGCGGCGATGCGCGAGCCAATCCAGGCAGTGTCGCGCGTTACGAAGACGCCGAGCAAATGGTCGCCGATGCGATCGATAATTTCGGTCAGCTCGACGCGGTGGTCAACAATGCCGGGATACTGCGCGATCGTATGTTTCACAAGATGAGCATCGAGGAATGGCAGGCCGTCATCGACGTGCATCTGAACGGGTGTTTTTACGTCAGCCGGGCGGCGGCGGCGCATTTTCGCGAACGCGAAACCGGCGCCTACGTGCACATGACCTCGACGTCCGGACTAATCGGCAATTTCGGCCAGGCCAATTACGCAGCGGCGAAGCTCGGCATCTGCGCGCTGTCGAAAAGCATCGCGCTCGACCTCGGACGCTACAAGGTCCGATCGAACTGCATTGCGCCGTTCGCGTGGACCCGCATGATCGGAACGATACCGATCACCGACGAAGTCCAGAAACAACGCGTCGAGCGCATGAAGTCGATGACCCCCGACAAGATCGCGCCGATGGCGGTCTTTCTGTGCTCAGACGCCGCGAGCAAGGTCAGCGGCCAGATCTTTGCGGTGCGGCAGAACGAGATTTTCCTGATGAGTCAAAATAGGCCGTTGCGCTCTGCGCACAGCGATGTGGGTTGGACGCCGGAGTCCATTGCCGAGCGCCTTATTCCCGCGTTCGAGGCCGATTTCTACACACTCGATCGATCGCAGGACATTTGGAGCTGGGATCCGATCTAGCGATGCCCGCGCGTGGGGATATGAGAGACCACAGCAAACTGGCCGGTACGGTCATCAACCAGCAGGAGGCGACCTATACCCACGAGGACACCATCCTCTACGCGTTGGCGCTTGGATTCGGCGCCGACCCGGTGGACGATAAGCAGTTGCGTTACGTCTACGAGGAAAATCTTCGCGCCTTGCCGACGCTCGCGGTGGTGCTCGCCTACCCGGGCTTCTGGATGAAGCAGCCGGAATATGGTTTCGACTGGAAGCAGGTACTGCACGCCGAAGAGACGGTGGAAATCCACCATCCCATTCCTGCCGAGGGGACTCTTGCCGGTGAAACCGTAGTCGAAAAAGTCGTGGATCGCGGCGCCGAGAAGGGCTGCTTCGTCTACCTGCGCAAGGAACTCACCAGTATCGATGGCAAGACCCCAATCGCGACCGTGATCTCGAACACGCTGGCGCGCGGTGACGGCGGTTTCGGCGGTACAAATACACCGCGCTCGCGTATGCCCGGTCCACCGGAGCGCGAGCCGGATGTCGTCTGCGATCTACCGACCCTGCCTCAAGCAGCGCTGATTTACCGGTTGTGCGGCGACATGAATCCGCTGCATGCCTGCCCCCGCATCGCTGCCAATGCCGGCTTCGAACGTCCCATCCTGCATGGTCGTTGTACGATGGGCGTCGCCATGCACGCCCTGCTGCGCAGTTGCTGCGACTACGAAGCCGAGCGCCTGCAATCGATGCAGGTGCGCTTCTCGGCGCCCTTTCTACCGGGAGATACCCTGAGAACGGAGATCTGGCGGGAAGGCGAGATCACGTTCTTCCGCAGTTCGTCGCTGGAACGCGGTGTCACCGTACTCAGCAACGGTAGCGCTCGTATCGCGAACTAAGCCCATCGGTCAGGTCGTTTTTAATGCAAGCCATACTGACTGGATTACGCATCGTCGAGGGCTCCGCATTCATCGCGGCGCCTATGTGCGGTATGACCCTGGCGCAGCTCGGTGCCGACGTCATTCGCTTCGATCAGATTGGCGGTGGCATCGATTATCGTCGGTGGCCGGTGACCGCCGACAACACGAGCATTTACTGGGCCGAAATGAATAAGGGCAAGCGCTCGATCGCCGTTGATCTCAAGTGCGAGGCGGGCCGCGAGATCATCACCGAGTTGATCTGTGCGGACGGCGAAGAAGGTGGGATTTTCTCGACCAATCTGCCGGCGCGTGGTTGGCTTGCCTACGAACGTCTGAGCGCGCGGCGCGCCGATTTGATCCAGCATGAGATCATCGGCGATCGCCGCGGCGGTAGCGCTCTGGATTACACGGTCAACGCCAAGGTCGGGTTTCCCTACATCACCGGCCCCGCCGACGATGACCGGCCGGTCAACCACGTGCTTCCCGCCTGGGACATCGCGACAGCTTACCTCGCCGCCATCGATCTCCTCGCCGCCGAGCGGCACCGCCGTCTGACGGGCGTTGGGCAGCAGATCAAGCTTGCCCTGGCCGACGTCGCGCTCGCCGCAATCGGTCACCTGGGCTATATCGGTGAAGTGTTGATCAACGGCGAAGAACGTGCGCGCCATGGGAATTACCTATACGGCGCCCTGGGCCGTGATTTCGTCACCGCCGACGAGCAACGCATTATGCTCATCGCAGTGACCGCAAAGCAGTGGCGCGGCCTGCTTGAGGCAACGGGTCTATCGTCCGCCATGGACGCCCTCGCTGCGCGGCTTGGTCTCGACTTCGGAGGCGAGGGCGATCGCTTTCAAGCGCGTGCGGAGATCTGTGCGCTACTCGAATCGTGGATCCGGCAACATCCGTTCGAGCGTGTCGCGCAGGCCTTCGATGAATGTGGGATCTGCTGGGACAAATACCAAACGGTAGGCGAGTTGGTGACATCCGATCCCGATTGCTCGGAGGATAATCCAATCTTCTCGCGTATCGAGCAGCCGGGTATCGGAACCTACCCCGTGCCGGGTCATGCGATGCATTTTTCGCGTGTGGAAAGAAGCACGCCACGGCCCGCGCCGCGAATCGGGCAGCACACCGACGAAATCCTGGCCGAGATACTCGGCCTCGACAGCGGCGCGATCGGCCGGCTGCACGACGACGCGGTCGTTGCGCAGGGCGAACGAGAGATGGGATGAGTACGCGACAGGAAAAATTCACCGGTACCAAGGACGTGCAGGAGCACCTGCGATTCGATACTGAAAGACTCGAACGTTATCTTGTCGGCCACGTAGACGGCTTTGCGGGTCCGCTGGAAGTACGGGAGTTCAGGGGCGGTCAGTCAAACCCCACGTACCAACTGGTGACGCCAAGCACCAAATACGTGCTGCGGCGCAAACCACCGGGGACCCTGTTGCCTTCGGCCCATGCGGTCGATCGCGAGTATCGCGTGATGCACCAGTTGCATCCCACGGGCTTTCCTGTTCCACGTACTTATGCACTGAGCGACGATGAGAGCATCGTTGGCACGATGTTCTACGTGATGGAGATGGTCGAGGGGCGCATCCTTTGGGATCTATCGCTGCCGGAACAGAGCCCCGCGGAGCGTTCGGCGATCTATGACGCCATTTTGAAATCTTTGGTCGAACTCCAGCGCATCGACTATGCCGCGATCGGTCTCGAAGGGTTCGGTAAGACCACGGACTACATGGCGCGCCAGATCCACCGCTGGTCCAAGATCTACGTGGCATCCGAAACGTCCAAGATCCCGTTGATGGACCGTCTCAACGACTGGTTACCCAAGAACATTCCGGAATCGCAAGAGGTCTGCGTGATTCATGGGGACTTCCGGATGGACAACCTTATCCTCCATCCGACCGAGGCGCGCGTGATTGCGGTACTGGACTGGGAACTGAGCACACTCGGCCACCCGCTGGGTGATTTCACCTATCACATGGCACCGTGGATCATCCCGGCCATCGACGAGCGCGTAAGCAGCCTTGAAGGACTCGATCTCAAGACCCTGGGGATTCCGACTGCAGAGGATTACCTCGCGCGCTATTGCGAACTCCGCGGTATCGCGGAAATTCCCAGTCTAAATTTTTACCGCGCTTACACCGTGTGGCGGCTAGCGGCGATCTACCAGGGGATCATCAAGCGGGTCCAGGACGGCACTGCGGCCAGTACAGAAGCACCACGCACGACCGATATCGTCGAGCAGTTCGCGAAGCGGGCGTGGGAATTCGCGTCGCGTGTCTGACGTAATGATAAATGAACGTGTAATAGTCTCGATGATGAACAATGCCGGACCGGGTGTCAGATCGCGGATTTCATGGATCTCCCGCTACCTAGTGTCTATCCACAAACGCTAATATTTCTCTCGCAAAGACGCAAACACGCCGAGAAAGCAGTTAGTATAATTTTAATAATAAGCACTTATCACTTTGCGCTCTCTGCGTCTTGGCGAGAGTTATTCTTTCTGGATAGGTTCTACTTTATAAAGCCCGTTCGAACCGCCGATGCTGTCTGAGAAACTCAGGTTCCATCCCTGCGAGCTGCCACCCTCACTGGATGTGCTCCGCGCTGAGGTGCGGGCGTTTCTTCGTGAAGAAACCGCCGCTTATCCCGCCGTTCTCCTCAGCAACAGTTGGGATGCCTACGATCCCGAGTTCAGTGCCAAGCTCGGAGCGCGCGGCTGGCTCGGCATGACATTACCCGAAGCGTACGGTGGGCACGGCCTCAGCGCCTTCGAACGCTACGTCGTTGTCGAGGAATGCCTCGCCGCAGGTGCGCCCACCGGTTTCCATTGGGTCGCCGACCGTCAGAGCGGACCGCTGATCGTCCGCTACGGGACGGAAGCGCAGAAGCACGAGATCGTCCCGAAGATCACCGCGGGTCGAGCCTGTTTCTGCATCGGCATGAGCGAACCTAATTCCGGCTCCGATCTGGCTTCTCTGCGCACGAAGGCGGAATCTACAGCCGACGGCTGGGTGATAAACGGCACCAAGATCTGGACCACGCACGCCCACCGTGCCGATTACATGATCGCGCTGTTCCGGACGGACAGTGCGAGCGAGAGTAGGCATGCGGGCCTGTCGCAATTTTTGATCGATCGGAGCAAGACCGAGGGCATTACGCCGCGGCCGATCAAGGATCTGACGGGCCGGATGCATTTTAACGAGGTGGCGTTCGAAAACGCCGTGCTGCCTGAAGACGCGCTCATCGGCGAGGAAGGCCGGGGCTGGAAGCAGGCCACAGAGGAACTCGCGTTCGAACGCAGCGGACCGGAGCGTTACCTGTCCTGCTTCGTGTTGCTGACCCGGCTCATCGACGTCATCGGCAAAGATGCGTCGCCCGCAACCAAAGCCCGTATCGGTGCGCAGATCGCCTGGGTTGCGACACTGCGCAATATGTCGCTCAGTATCGCCGGCAAACTCAATCAAGGAGAGGATCCGGCGCTCGCGGCGTCCATCGTCAAGGATCTCGGCTGCCAGTTCGAACAGGGCTTGCCCGGGCTCGCACAGGAATTGTGTGAACTCGAGCCGACCCTGGCCGGACACGGTGTCGATTACCAGCAGGTGCTTGGCAACTTGATTCAATTGGCACCGTCGTTCTCGCTGCGCGGCGGAACGCCGGAAATCATGCGTGGCATCATCGCGAAAGGCCTGGGCGTGCGATGAACGGCATGCGGCAGATCCTGGAAGACAGCGTCGTGCGCCTGTTTTCGCAGCAGCTCGATCGGGATGTCCTGACCCGGATCGAGGAGACGGGCTGGCCGGACGAGCTCTGGAGCCAAATCGACGAACTCGGTATCTGCCATGTACTCGCCGCCGAAGACGCCGGTGGCGCGGACGGGGTCTGGGCCGACGCGTATCCCATCGTACGCGCCTGTGGACACTACGCCGTCCCCTTGCCCGTACCGGAAACCATTGCCGCGGTCTGGCTTGCGCGTCAGGCGGGCTGTATCTTGCCGGAAGGCGTACCAGGCCTCATACCCGCGGTCCTCGACGCGGGTGACCTGCATGAGAACGGTTTGTCCTTGGACGGTGTCGTGATTCCATGGGGGCGCCGCGCCGATTACCTGCTCGGCGTTGCCGACATGAACGGCGCGGCCGAACTGCTCGTTGTTTCAGCCGCGGGCGTCTCGATCGAGCAAGCTGCCAACCTCGGTCTCGATCCGCGCGACGCCGTCAGCGGTAGGTCGCTCGAGATCAAAGCCCGTTATCCGCTCGAACTGCCCGCAGACGTCATCCACTGGATCGGTGCGATGTCGCGTGCCGCGCAGATCGCGGGCGCCGGCGCCGCCTGTCTCGAACTCGCAGTCAATTATTCGGGGGAGCGCGAACAGTTCGGGCGAACGCTTTCGCGGTTCCAGGCCATTCAGCACTACCTGGCAGATCTCGCCGGCACCATGGCGTCGGTCGACGCTATCGCGGCGGCGGCTTTCGAGGCCTTCGATCGAAGCGGCATTTCGAATGGGCAAGGCGACGCGCGCTTCGAGATCGCCGCCGCTAAATGCCGCGCCAGCGAGGCGGTCGAACGCTTGACGCGTCTATCACACCAGGTACACGGTGCGATCGGCTTCACCTACGAATACGGGCTCCATTTCCTGACGAGAAAGCTATGGGCGTGGCGCGCGGAATTCGGCGGTGCCGGCGAATGGGGCGAATATTTGGGCGCGCTCGCCTTCGAGTCGGGGGGCGACGGCATCTGGCAAACGATCACGGGGTAATGCGACGATGAGTGACGACCTGCTACTGGAAATCGACGGCACCATTGCGCGCTTGACGATCAACCGACCGGAAAAGCGCAATCCATTGGGGCACAGCGGCGACGGCGAATTGTTTCAGGCAGCGGCGCGCACGATCAACGAAGACAAGCAATTGCGTTGCGTCATCATGACCGGCGCGGGCAAAGCCTTTTCCGCCGGCGGCGATCTCAAGGCCATGCGCGAGCGCAGCGGAGATTTCGGCGGCAATGCGCTGGAGCTCAGGGACCATTACCGCGATAGCATTCATCGCATCATCCGCGCGTTATGGGACATCGAAGTACCCGTCGTCGGCGCCATCAACGGGGCCGCCATCGGGCTCGGCAACGACGTCGCCTCGTTGTGCGACATTCGCATCGCCGCCGAATCGGCCAAATTCGGCGCCACCTTCCTCAAGCTCGGCCTGTTGCCCGGGGACGGCGGCGCCTGGCTCTTGCCGCGTCACATCGGCTGGTCGCGCGCGGCACAGTTGTTCTTTACCGGCGAAGTCATCGATGCCCGCACAGCCTGCGAATGGGGGTTGGTGTCGGAGGTGGTCGCAGATGACGAGCTCATGGATACGGCAATGGCACTGGCCAAGCGCATCTGCGTGCAACCGCCGCAAGCCCTGCGCATGACCAAAAAGCTGATGCGGGACGGGACCATGGCGAGCTTTGACACGATCATGGAAATGTCGGCGGCTTTGCAGGTCACCCTGCAGCATACTCAAGATCATCGGGAAGCGGTCGACGCTTTCTTCGAGAAACGCATACCCGATTTCAAAGGGCGTTAGAGCCTACACACACCGCTTTAAGTCGTTCCACCGATGGAGCCGCCGCGAATACTCGTCATAAGCCGCAACCTGCCGCCGCTGATCGGTGGCATGGAGCGCTTAAGCCTGCATCTGATTGAATCCTTGTCAGGCGATTACGTCTGTGAGGTGATTGGGCCGACCGGATCGGTCGCGTATCTGCCGCAAGGAACCATGGGGCAAGAATGTCGGTTTCATCGCCCCGCCGCTTTCCTCGCCGAGGCGGCAGTCCGCGCGCTGGTACTGAGCCGTGCGCGCAAACGACCGCTGGTCATCCTCGCCACCAGCGGTCTGACGGCACCGATTGCCTACGCCTGCGCGCGGATGGTGAACGCTACAAGCGCGGTCTGCGTCCACGGTCTGGACCTGGTTGCGGATAACGTGGTGTACCAATCGGTGTTCCTTCCGGCAATTCGCCGTACGGATCTGGTCGTTGCCAACAGCGCCAATACCCGGCGTATTGCCGTTTCGCGCGGCGTCGACGAGAAGCGCGTCACGATCGTGCATCCGGGCGTCAGCTGGCCCCAAACACTGCCAGACGGTGCGCCATTTCGCGTCAGACACGACCTCATAGGAAAAAAAGTGGTTCTCGCCGTGGGGCGTTTTACCCGACGCAAGGGACTGCCCGAGTTCATCGACCGCTCATTCGCCGCACTCGCCCGGAGCGATCCCAATTGGGTCTTGGTGATCGTCGGTGACGAGGCGAGCGATGCCATCCGGTCCGAACAGTCCGTGCGAGCTCTGCTCGATCAAGCGGTGGCGCGGCAGGGTATCGAGAACCAAGTCCGGATGGTTGGATTCTTGGGCGATCGCGAACTCGGTGAAGCATACACCGCAGCGGATCTGCACGTGTTTCCGCTCATCGCAGTCACCGGGGACGTCGAAGGCTTCGGCATGGTCGCTGCGGAAGCGGCCGCGCACGGCCTCCCGACGCTCGCATTCGACGAGGGTGGTGTCGGCGATGCCATCGTCGAGGGCGTCACCGGTCGATTGATCGCCAGCGGTGATTACGAATCGATGTCCGAGGCAATCCGCGCGTTCTTGCGGAACGACGGCGACAACCAGTGGCGGCGTGAATGTCGTGAAGCAGCCAGGCAATTCTCCTGGGAAATCTATGCGGCACGCATACGGGAAGCCATCGGCGGCAGCTTACGACGAAAACTCGAAGGGCGAACGTCCTGATGCGCGGGTATCAATACGAATTTTCCAGGCATTGCGATGCGGTTCACGATCTCGAGACTCGCCGGCGCAAGGCGGACACCCTGTTGGTCGTTTTGCGTGAGGTTCTCGCCGGCCGACTCGAAGAGGCTGTCGTGCTCGACGTCGGTGCGTCCACCGGTGCCATCGACGCGGTGCTCGCTGAGCATGCGGCGCATGTCACGGGAGTCGATATCGATAACCCGGCGATCGCCCGTGCTAAGGCGCTTTTCGAGCGTCCAAATCTTGATTTCCTTAGCGGCGACGCGATGCGCCTCAAGTTTCCCGACGCTCATTTCGACGTGGCCATCTGCATGCACGTCTACGAACACGTCCCGGACGATACGCAGTTGATGAAAGAAATCGCGCGGGTTCTTAAACCGGGCGGTGTATGTTATTTCTCGGCAGGCAACCGGCTCGCGGTGATGGAGCCTCACTATCGGCTGCCGTTTCTGTCCTGGCTCCCCAGATCGCTTGCCGATCTGTACATGCGCCTCGGACGGAAAGGCGATCGCTATTACGAGGCGCATCGAACCTACGCCAAATTAAAACACCTCGTCGAAGGCTTCGAACTCATCGATTACACCCGCCGGCTCATCGCCGAGCCCGAGCGCTATCTCACCAGCTACATGGTAAGTCCCGGTTCACTCAAGCAGCGCCTGGCGCTTTGGATCGTCGACCATCTGGCCTGGCTATGCCCCGGATACGTGTGGATCCTGCGTAAACCGCCGCGCTAGGAGCCTGTATGCAGCAGGAATCCTGCGCCGCGGAGAACTGCACCGTTCAGCAAAATTGATACGCATCCATCGCTAGCGCGCCGTAAGTGAAGCTGGCATGCAGCTTTGTTGCCTGCCATCCTTTGCCGGCCGCGCCTAGCGCGATAAACATTGGCAGTAGATGCTCATCGGTCGGATGGTTGTCTCGTGCCGAGGGCGCGGTTGCGCGATATTCGAGCAGCGCGGCCTCGTCACCTTCATCGAGGCGCGCTTCAAACCACTCGACAAATTCCCTTGCCCACTGCGGAGCATCGTCGTTCGTAATCGGCGGCTTAACGCGCGACAGGTTGTGTGTGATCGAACCCGAACCGCAGATGAGTACGCCTTCTTCGCGCAGCGCGCGGAGCGCACGCCCGAGGGCGAAATGCCATGCAGGTCCACCGAGGCGATTGATGCTGAGCGCAACGACAGGGATGTCGGCCGCCGGGTAGATACGCGACAGCGGACTCCACACCCCGTGGTCAAATCCCCAATCTGTGTCGCTTATCGGCCGGCCCTCGAAATTTTCCTGTAATAACGTAACGACCCGAGACGCCAATTCGGGTGACCCCGGCGCATCGTAATACATGGTGTAGAGTTCGGGTTCGAATCCGGAAAAATCATGAATTGTGCGAGGCTGCTCGGCCGCGGTCACCGACGGCTGCGAAGCTTCGTAATGCGCGGATGCCACGAGGATCGCCTCTGGCGTCGGAAGCTTTGCAGCTAAGCCGTCAAAGAAGCGGCGAGCAGGCACGTCGTACAGCACGGCGTTAGGCGCGCCGTGGGACAGGAACAGCGTGGGTAAGGGGCTCATGATCTGCTAAGGAACCTCTGAATAAGTCATGGCACATCTGCCTTGCCCACGAAATCGCGGAGCCTTACGTTACGAACCTTGCCAATAACCCCCGCTATGGCCTGCGATTCATGCCTTGATCTGCACTGTTCATGAAAAATTCAGACGCACCATGGCTTATTCAGAGGTTCCCTAATTCGCCTGAAATCCGGTCGAGTAAGATCGCCTCAAACG
>JAYYZW010000077.1:0-9004 GCA_036339995.1 Pseudomonadota bacterium | reverse complement strand
CGCGTCCCATCCAGGGATTTATCGACACCGCGCGGCGCGCGACCCTGGTCGATGAGGCGGATACCGCACCCAACCGGCTGACGCGTGAAGTCCGCCTCGCACTTCCGAACAGCGTGCGCATTGCCGGGGGGCAAGCGCTCGAATTTCTCCGAACGAGATCGGGCGGCCGTTATCGCGCGCAAATCGATCCGGAAATGGCGTCGAACCCGCTGGACTTCCCCCCGACGGACAGTAAATTCGACGTGCTGGGCAGATTGAACGACTTCGGCCAGATTTGTGCTGGTGGAAGCCCTAATTGCGGCGGTATGACACCGACGAGTACGGCTACCTGCATGGCACAGGGCTGGCGGTGGACTGTCTGATCATCTTCAACACCGTTCAACCGAATGACTGCTCAGCTCCGGTCTTCGGTAAAACGAACGCATACTGCGGCGAAAATGTCGCCGGTATTGAGATCGCCGATTCTGGTTTGCGTACTATCAGGTTCGTACACGATCTCTGTGCCTTTCCTTTTCCGTCGCCAAGTCAATGGTTCCACGTGGTGGGCACACCGATAAGCTATATCTGTACGCTCGGGAACGGGCTGCTCATGCGATACGACGGCTATGCCATCGGTGCGATCCAGCCGACGGGTGGTTCCCCAACGGCTGCCACGGGCAGGGTACTGGCTGAGAACGTCGTCGTTGCGCTGCTTGCGGGGTTTGTTGCGACAGATAGGATCGGTGCAGAAGACGACCTCGGCCTTTGGTCTGGTCGGATCCCGCGCGCAATTCGCGGCAATCAGCGCCGTCGAGTGGGGCGTGCATCACGTCCTCAATTTCCCCGGCGGACCTGCATGTTTCGCCTCGCAAACTACGTTTACCATCTCGGGAGGCGCGAGCGGTAACTTCGATGTGACGCTTACCTGTGCCGATGTCACCATTACCGAGGGTGCCTCACCCTCGTATCTGGTCTTCGATATCGATGCGATCGCACAATTCGGCACATCGGGACAGGAGGATTATTTCAGCCGCAGGATAGCCGCTGCGGTGACAACGGCGCCCTAGCAGCCGTGTTTCAGGCTTTGGCGAAGTCATTCTGGCGCCAGGCTTCGTACACAGCGATCGCCACCGCATTGGAAAGATTCAAGCTACGGCTTCCCGAGACCATCGGGATCCGCAGGATCTGCATTCGTTCGAAAAGTCCGAGCACTTCCTTCGGCAGCCCCCGAGTTTCAGGGCCGAACAACAAGACGCAATTGCGCGAATACCCGGCTTCCGCATAATTCCTGCTGCCTGTGGTGGAAAACGCAAAGACTTCCGCCGCACCGACTGCCCTCAGGCAATCGGCCAGTGATGCGTGTTGGTCGACGCTTGTATATTCATGATAGTCGAGACCGGCGCGCTTGAGTTCACGGTCAGAAAGTTCGAAACCGAGCGGTTCAACCAGATGCAGGCGGACGCCGCTGTTCACACACAAGCGTATAATATTTCCGGTATTGGGCGGAATTTCGGGCTCGTAGAGAACGACGTTGAACACGGCAGTAATCGGGTGAAGCAAACGCTTAATGGAATCAGACGAGCATAGTAACCACCGCTTAGCCATTGATCTATGCGGCATGAAGCTGAACACGCCGCTGGTCTTGTTGTCCGGCTGCGTAGGTTTCGGCGAAGAGTACACGCGGGTCCACGGCTTTTCCAATGCCGATGCGGGCGCGGTCTGTCTGAAGGGCACGACACTGGAACCGCGTCTTGGAAATCCGCCTCACCGGGTGTTTGAAACGCCCGAAGGTATGCTCAATTCAATCGGCCTGCAGAATCCGGGCGCGCGCGCCGTCGTTGATTCCATCCTGCCCAAGCTCGATTTCGAAGAGACCCGGTTCATCGCGAACGTTTCCGGCTCGACCATTGAAGAATACAAATTGGTAACCCGCATTTTCGACGACTCTCCCATAGACGCCATTGAAATCAATATTTCCTGCCCAAACGTCAAGCAAGGCGGCGTCAGTTTCGGTAACGACCCCGATATGTCCGCGCGTGTCGTAGAAGCCTGCCGGGGTGCAACATCGAAGCCGATCATTACGAAGCTTTCTCCTAACCAGACGGATATCGCGGAGAACGCACGAAAATGTATAGCGGCGGGTACCGATGGCTTCGCCGTGATCAATACGCTCATGGGCATGGCGATCGATATTGAAAGCAGACGGCCATTCATAGGCAACGAACACGGGGGGCTTTCCGGACCGGCAATCAAACCGATTGCGCTGTTCAAGGTATTCGAAGTGTACGAGGTTGCTAGGCCTCATGGGATCCCCATCATCGGGCAGGGCGGCGTCACCACGCCCGAAGACGCAGTAGAATTTCTACTCGCCGGCTCTACAGCAGTCGGCGTGGGCACGAGCCTGTTCTACGATCCCCTGATTTGCCGCAAACTCAATGCGGGGATGCTCGATTACCTCGATCGACATGGCGTAGCGACCGTATCGAAACTGACTGGCGCGATTTTACTCTCGGCCGAAGAAGCTTCGGGCTACGTATAAAATCTTCCTGACGAATTCTTATCTATCCCGGCGAGATCTGGGCGCTTTCTCGAGACGCTTGAGAAATACCCTCATTTCCTTTGCGGCCTGGATATCACCTTGTCGCTCGGCGGTCTCGATACCAGTCGAATACGCTTGTCGCGCCGGCTCGATTCGATCGCAAGAAGCCAATGCTCGACCCAGGAGTTTCCAGGCGGCAGAGTAGGCGGGGTCAAGAGCGACCGCACGCTCGAGATGTTCGGCTGCTATTTCCGCATGGTCGGCGAGATAAGCATTCCCCAGACTGAAGCGCAGGAGTGCTGTTTCACCGCGTTCGGCGAGGAACTTTTCCAGCTTCTCGGTCAGGTCGCTCACGAGCGCCAGAAAGCCGGCGTGAGCAGTACCAGCAAAGTGAAAATTTCGAGTCGGCCCAAAACCATGGCAAGACACAGCAGATATTTCGCAATCGGCGAAATGGCTGCGTAATTGGAACTGACGTCTCCGAGACCGGGTCCGAGGTTGTTGAGACAAGCCGCAACCGCGGAAAAGGACGTAACCTGGTCGAGTCCCGTCGCCATCATTGCCAACTGCAGGAATGCGAACACGGCTACGTAGGTTGCGAAAAATCCCCATACCGCATCCACCACTCGATCGTTGACCGCGCGGTCGCCCATACGAATCGTGAGGACTGCGCTAGGATGGATTAACCGGCGGATCTCCCGCACGCCTTGCTTGTAAAGCAATAATATGCGAACGACCTTAATGCCGCCGCCAGTCGATCCGGCGCAGCCACCTACGAAACTCAAGAACACCAGAATTAGCGGCAGAAATCCCGGCCAGAACTGAAAACTGGTCGTAGTAAATCCCGTTGTCGTACCAATGGATACGGTCTGGAACAAGCCGTGTCGCACGGATGCCCCTAAGGAGCCCATCTCATTCGTGAGCGCGAGGCCGGTGGCACAGATCACGAACACAATGACCAACAGCGAGGCGTACATCTTGAATTCCGAATCATAGAAATAGGGTTTGAGATTACGGAATCGCCACGCAAGAAAATGCAGCGAAAAATTTATACCCGCGATTACCATGAACACGATCGCGATCAATTCGATCTGGGGACTATCGAAGTGCCCGATACTGGCGTCGTGCGTCGAGAAGCCGCCGATTGCGACCGTGCTGAAGCTGTGTCCGATTGCATCGAAAAGGCTCATTCCAGCGAAGAAATAAGCAAGTGCGCACAACACAGTCAAACTTACGTAGATGTACCATAGTGCTTTCGCCGTTTCCGTAATTCGCGGAGTCAATTTGGCGTCCTTCATTGGGCCCGGAGTCTCGGCGCGGTAGAGCTGCATACCACCCACGCCAAGCATCGGTAGAATCGCAACGGCAAGAACGATGATCCCCATGCCGCCAAGCCATTGTAAAAGCTGCCGGTAAAACAGTATCGACGGCGGCAGTTGATCGAGGCCGACAATCACGGTTGCACCGGTTGTCGTGAGCGCTGAAATCGATTCAAAGATCGCATCCGCAGTGCTCATATGAGGATTTTCTGCAATCATGAAAGGGATCGATCCTGTCAGCCCGAGGACGATCCAGAACGATACAACGACGACAAATCCATCGCGCAGTTTGAGATCTTTGTCGACCTTACGAACAGGCAGCCACAGCATGAGCCCGGCAATGAGGATGACGATGATGGCAATTGCAAATGCGTTAGCCGTCCCGTCACGAGTCCACACCGCAATAGATAGCGGTGGAAACAGTACCAGGCTGAAAAGCGAAAGGAACAGCCCCAGGATTTTTTGAATTACCTGTATGCGCATGGGGCTACGGACGGTTGAAGCGTCTAAATAAAAGTCACATTGACTTGGAACAAACGCTCGACATCTCTTACGTGCCGTTTGTTCGTTACAAACAAAATCACGTGGTCTTCGGGTTCAATGGTGGTGTCGTGATGGACCATGATGACCTTACTTCCGCGTACGATCGCCCCGATCGTCGTGCCTGGAGGAAGGTCGACGTCTTCAATCGATCGACCGACGACCTGGCTTGAATTCCGATCGCCGTGAGCAATGGCTTCGATAGCTTCAGCCGATCCGCGCCGTAGTGCGTGAACTTTGACAACATCACCCCTGCGAACATGTGCTAGCAGGCTGCCAATCGTTGCCTGCTGTGGCGAAATCGCGATATCGATAATATCGCGCTGTACGAGGTCCACGTATGCGGCTCGATTGATCAAAGCCATCACGGTTTTGGCGCCTAGCCGCTTCGCCAGCATCGAAGAAATGATGTTCGCCTCGTCGGCATTGGTAAGCGCGCAGAAAACGTCCGTATTATCGATATTTTCTTCGATCAGAAGATCTTCATCCGCTGCGTCGCCCAGCAGAACGTAGGCGTGTTTCAGATCCTCGGAGATTGCGCGTGCGCGATCCCGGTTGTTTTCGATGATCTTTATGTTGCACGTTTTCTCGAGCGCCATCGCCAGCCGTTTTCCGATATTGCCTCCGCCCGCGATGACAATGCGTCGATTGGGCCCATCAAGCTTACGAAATTCGCTCATAACCGCGCGGATGTGTTTCGGTGCGGCAATGAAGAAGACATCGTCGCCGGCTTCAATAACCGTATCGCCTTCAGGAATGATTGCCTCATGACGCCTGAAAATCGCGGTTACACGAGTTTCGATTCCGGGCAGCTGTTCCGGCAGCTCGCGCAGCCTATGCCCGACCAACGGACCGCCGTAGAAGGCGCGTGCGGCAACGAGTTGCACCTTACCGCCGGCGAAATCCAGCACCTGAAGGGCACCCGGGAATTCGATCAATCGCTTCGTGTAATCCGTGACTTCCTGCTCTGGACTGATCAAGACGTCGATTGGAATTGCTTCCTGAGCAAAAAGATCTGGATGATTCTGATATTGGCTGTCACGCACGCGCGCTATTTTCGTGGGCGTATGAAACAAAGTGTAGGCGACCTGGCATGCGACCATGTTCGTTTCGTCACTGTTCGTAACGGCAATGATCATGTCCGCGTCTTGGGCACCGGCCTGGCCTAGTACGTGCGGATGGGATGCGTGGCCCACTACCGTTCTTAAATCGAACCGGTCCTGTAATGATTGCAGGCGCGCCGGATCGTGATCGACTACGGTGATGTCATTTTCTTCGCTGCACAGATTGGAAGCAACCGAAGAGCCGACCTGGCCGGCTCCAAGGATGATTATTTTCATGCCTTGCTGGCTTCCTTGATGCGCTTTGGATCGATACGAAGACTGCGCAATTTTCGATACAGGTGGGTGCGCTCTATGCCGACGCGTTCTGAAACTTTACTGACACTACCTTTTAGTGCCCGCAACTGGAATTCGAGGTAGGCTTTTTCGAATTGTTCCCGCGCTTCCCTCAGAGGAAGATCGAAACCCGGCAACAGCGGCTCTAGATTCGCCTCGGTCCAAATTCCCAGCATCGAATTAACCTCCGACAATTCAACATGGTCACTGGCCCCCAAAATCAATAATCGTTGCACGAAATTTCGCAACTCACGGATATTTCCCGGCCAATCGTAATCCTTTAAGCGGTTTCGCACGGAACCCGGGAAGATGCGGCGGGGGAGTGCTTCATGCGTCTCGAATGCATCCAGAAAGAACTCGACCAATTCGTCAATATCGTCTCGTCGCTCACGCAGAGCGGGAATGACAAGCGGCAGTACATTTAGATGATAGAAAAGGTCCTCGCGAAACTCGCCCGTGCTGACGAGTTCTACGAGTTTCTTGCGCGTACTTGCGATGATTCGGATGTCCACGGACACGGGTTCGCGTCCACCGATCCGCAGAAATGCCTGGTTTTCGAGCGCGCTCAACAAGCGCGCCTGAGTATTCAAATCCATATCGGCGATATCTTTAAGGAACAGCGTACCGCCGTTGGCGAGCTCCAAGGATCCAAAAATCACTCTGCCGCCTTCTTCGATACCGAACAATTCGGTGTCCGGGTTTTCCCGTGCCAGACCAGCGACGTTGACGCTCACAAATTTGCGCGAGACTCGGCGGCTGTTTGCATGAATGTATCGAGCGATGACTTCCTTGCCGGTACCAGACTCACCGGTGATAAAAACACTGGTCTTGTGGTCCGCGATCCGAAGCACATCGTTGCGCAATTTCTCCATCACGATACTCGACCCAATGGGATCGACCGATGAATGCGTACGCAGTCGAAGGCCGACATTTTCGGACTTAAGACTTGCGTTTTCCAGGGCACGCTGAACGGTGACGAGGATCTTTGCGGTTGAAAGCGGTTTCTCGATGAAATCGTATGCCCCCAGGCGCGTTGCCTCTACAGCCGTTTCCACTGAGCCGTGACCCGACATTATGATGACTGGGGCATCGAGCGCATTACCGACCGACCATTCCTTCAGCAAGCTGATCCCATCGGTATCCGGCATCCATATATCGAGCAGAACGAGATCGGGCCGACGGTGACGACGGCTCTCTCTTGCCTGGTGCGCATTTTCGGCGGTTGTCACCTCGAAGCCTTCATCTTCGAGTATTTCTTTCAACAGGATGCGAATGTCGGGTTCATCGTCGACTACGAGAATGTGGCCAGTGTTCATACCGCATCCCTTTGCAGCGCTGCGTCGGCGAGCGTTGCTTCTTTATCGATTGGTAACCTGATGATCGCTACCGCGCCGGGGCCTTCATTGTTGCGCAACGTGACGACGCCGTTGTGTTCTTCAACGATCTTTTTGACGATCGCAAGCCCCAGGCCTGTGCCGCGGACCTTATTCGTAACATAAGGTTCGAAAATATTCTGCAGCAATTTTTCCGGTACTCCTTCGCCGCGATCTTCGATGCGGATTTCGATATGGTCCGCGGTCGCGTAACGCGATTTCGATGTCATCACTATGATATGCGCATTTACACCCTCCGGCGAAGCTTCCAGCGCATTCTTCACCAGGTTATTGAATACCTGGCGCAGCCGGGCGGCGTCCGCCGAAAGATCTGGAAGATACTCATCGAACCGCATTTCCAGATGCGCATCAGGGTGCGCGCCTTTGAACAATTCGATGACCCCACCGAGCAGTGAGTTGATATTGACCGGGGTCTTGTCGATTATCGGGGCTTTAGCGTAGTCGGAAAACGTATTGACTATGGTTTTCATCGTGTCGACCTGCTGAATTATGGTACTTGTCAATCGGTCGAGTGGTTCTCTTTGTTCGTCTTCCAGTTTAGGCAGGTATTTCTTTCGCAGGCGCTCGGCGGCTAGATGTATCGGAGTCAATGGATTTTTGATCTCGTGGGCGAGCCGGCGCGCAACTTCCGACCACGCCGCGTCGCGTTGGCCCTGAATGATTGCGGTAATATTTTCGAACACGATGACGTATCCGACAGCCGCACTGTGTGAGCCGGACAGGGCGGTTCCGCGACACATCAATACGCGACGCCCATCTGATGCAAAAATGGTTACCTGCTTCTGCCACCGCTGATGGTGTTCGGTGATCAAAGGCCGTAGTACAACACCGATCGGGACAAGGTGCGGGTCCCGCTCACAAATGGCGAGAAACGACGTACCAGGTTCCACTGCGCCGTCTATTTCGAGCATTTTCAAAGCCGCGTTATTGATCGTCGTGATATTGGCTTCGTCGTCCAGCGCCACGACCCCGGAGGACAATTGCCGCAGCATCGTATCGAGATATTCATGCTGTGTTTCGACTTCCTCACGTGAGGACGCAATCCGTCGGGTCATATCGTTAAAGGAGCGAACCAGAAATCCAATTTCGTCGTTGCTTTTTACTGGGAGGCTGGTTTCGTAATCCCCGGCCGCGACCGCTGCGGTACCTTCGGCGAGATCGCGGATCGGAGCTGCAAGCCGGCGGGCGGAATAGAACGCCGCCCAGACTGCCGTCACGATGCTGAACATGAGAACGAGTGTGAGCGTCATCGCGAAGCTGAGTTTTAGCTTATCGCGAAGATATGAAAGTTCGTTGTACTTGTCGTAGGCGAATTCGATGCTTTCCGCGAGTTCGTTCATGCGCGTTGCAATGGGGTAAAGTGCGTGGAGTATCCGGGGCGAACCGGTACCTGACACGTCGGCCACGCGTGCGGCAACTCGAACGAGGAGACCGCCGTGGCGTATGGGATCGAGACCTATATAACTTTGCCCCTGGCGAACCTGGTTGAGCACGGCCTGCGGCGGAAGGTTCGGAATGATATCTGATATCCGGCTGCTTGAAGCCAGTAATTCACCCGTATTGCTGAGCAGAGTCAACTCGTCGGCTCCGCTGCGCGCGCGCATTGCATTGAGGTCGGAAGGCCCCGGTTCCCATGCACTAGCGGCAATTATGCTATCCGGATTTCGCAGGGCGTCGAGATTCAGGATTGTCCGCTGCGGCGTTCCGCGCGCAAGCTGCGCAGCCATGCTTTCCGTTTGAACGAGAAACTGGCGCATACGCAGATCCAGCGCCTCGCGGCCGAGTTCCAGAGAATCTTCCAGCGCCTGTTCGACGCGAACGTCGAACCAGCTATAA
>JAYYZW010000076.1:0-6686 GCA_036339995.1 Pseudomonadota bacterium | reverse complement strand
CTTCGAGGTCGCGCGTCCGGAAGAAATCTTCAATTACTATAGGAAATGTGGATTCGTGCTGGAGAGGCTCACGACTTGCGGGGGCGGCTTGGGCTGCAACGAATTCGTCTTTATCAAGGCCGGGCAGCCTGCGTAACCCGGTAAGTTCTCAATCACCGGCCTCGTTTCACCATCGATGAGTCTCGACGACAGCAAAGCTTGATGTGCGGTATCGCAGGTATTTACTCACCGGGTCCGGTCGACGACCCAGGACGTATCCCGAATCTCATCCGCAGCGTTACTGCGGCGCTCGACCACCGCGGGCCCGACGACCGCGCGCACTGGGCGGACCCTTACTGCGGCATTGCGCTCGGCCACACCCGCCTCTCGATCATAGACCTGTCGTCGGCGGGTGCACAGCCGATGCAGTCGCAATGCGGGCGCTACGTCATCGTCTACAACGGCGAGGTATATAACTTCGCCGACCTGCGTCGGAAACTGGAATCCTCTGGCCGCGTTTTTCGCGGTCATTCGGATACCGAAGTTTTGCTTGAGGCAATTGCCCGTTGGGGCTTCGAGGAGGCCCTCAGGGCGGTCGATGGGATGTTCGCGCTAGCTGTCTGGGATCGTGCGGAACGTCGTCTACTGCTGGCTCGTGACCGGATCGGAGAAAAACCGCTTTACTACGGTTGGCACGAGCGACAGTTCATATTTGCCTCCGAGCTCAAGGCGTTTGCGCGTATTCCCGGTTTCAAGCCAGCGCTTGACCGCAACGCACTGGCCCTCTACCTGCGTCACAATTACATCCCCGAGCCGCACTGCGTGTTCGAAGGTTTCCGGAAGCTGACGCCGGGAACCTGGCTCGCGCTGGAGAATGCGGTACCGCACGAACTGCCCGAGCCACGCAGCTACTGGACGCTTAAAGACGTGGCTGCAGCGGGGCTAGCGCAGGCCGGGGAGCTAAGCGACGGTCAGGCGGTCGATCGCCTTGAGCAGCTTCTGGTGCGTGCCGTGCAAAGCCGCATGGTCGCCGACGTACCGCTGGGTGCCTTTCTGTCCGGCGGCATCGATTCCTCGACCGTGGTCGCCCTGATGCAGTCACTGAGCACGCAGGCGGTCAAGACGTTCAGTATCGGATTCGACATCGACGGTTACGACGAGGCGCCCCACGCGCGCGCGGTTGCGCAGCATCTCGGTACGGATCATACCGAGCTCTACGTCGACGCCGCGGAAGCCCGCGAAGTGATCCCGCAGATCCCGGCGATCTACGACGAGCCGTTCGCAGATTCCTCGCAGATACCGATGACCCTGGTGTCCCGGCTCGCACGCCGGCAGGTGACCGTCGCGATGTCGGGCGACGCTGGTGATGAGCTCTTTGCCGGCTATCTTCGCTATACGCTGGCGGTGAACCTGTGGCGGCGCGTGCATCACGTGCCGCTCGCGCTGCGCGGCGCCGCGGCATCGTTTCTGCACCGCATTTCGCCGCGCACCTGGGACGGATTGCTGCGCCCGCTCTATCCTTTGCTACCACCGCGTATGCGCCATGCGACGCCGGGCGACAAGCTTCATAAACTGGCTCGATTGCTGCCCTTGCAGAGGCCGATGGATTTGTACCTCCGATTGATTTCGTTGTGGAGTGAACCGGACGAAATCATTATTGGTGCACGCGAGCCGCCATCGAATTTTGACGGTCCGCACGGCGGTGCCGACATCGGGGCATTCGTTCACCGCATGATGTATCTCGACACCACGCATTACCTGCCAGGTGATATCCTGGCCAAAGTCGATCGTGCCGCGATGTCCGTGAGTCTCGAGACGCGGGTACCTTTTCTTGATCCGGAGGTCATCGCGTTCGCGTGGCAACTGCCGCTGAAGATGAAACTGCGCGCCGGCGATGGCAAGTGGGTGCTGCGCCGAGTACTCGAACGCTACGTGCCAAAGCACCTGTTCGAAAGGCCAAAGATGGGATTCGGTGTGCCCATCGATACGTGGCTGCGGGGTCCGCTGCGCCCGTGGGCCGAGGATTTGCTGAACGAAGATCGTTTACGAAGCGCGGGGTATATGAGGCCGGAGCCGATTCGCAATGCCTGGCGCGCACATCTCGGCGGCGCCGAAAACCTGCAATATCACCTCTGGGGCGTGCTCGTGTTCGAGGCCTGGCGCGACGCATGGGGCTACTAGCGTGATTGGGGTGGGGTTCGCCCGCAGCGTCCTCGCCCGGGAAACTCGTCGCATCTCTCAGCGGTTGAATCACATGAACATGACAGCGGCGACATCGTGCGCTAGCGTCGCGTGGTGTCTTCACACACTTTCAGTGCGAACCTGAATCAGGCGCATGCGGACGCGGGACCAGGTAGCGGTCGATAAGAACAAGTTGTTGTTCCTGGTGACCGAGGATTGGTATTTCTGGTCACATCGCCTCGGACTGGCGCGTCGCGCGCGCGATGCCGGTTACGAAGTGTGCATCGGTACCCGACTCAACAAGCTGAGGCGCGAACTCAAGGAGGAAGGGTTCGGTGTGTGCGACATTCCATTCGAGCGTTCGCTGCATTTTCCGCGCCGGGACCTGGCCGCCTACGCTGCAATACGCACGCTTATTTGCGACTTCAGGCCGGACATCGTCCATCTCGTCTCGCTTAAGCCGATCCTGCTCGGCGGGGCAGTGCTGCGCGGTCGATCCGGTATCGCAGTCGTGTCGGCCTTCACTGGTCTCGGCTACATTTTTTCATCTCGCGACCGCATGGCGCGCCTGCTGCGCCCCATGATCGTCGTCGCGCTACGCTGGATCGCGCGCGGCCCTCGGCGATGGGTGCTGGCGCAAAACACCGACGATCTGAGCATGCTGGCACGCTGTCGCATCGGCAGTCCCAGGCAGCGCCGGATCATTCGCGGCTCGGGCGTCGATCTGGATGAGTTTAAAATAACGGCGCCGCCGACGCGGGACGTTCCGCTGATCGTGCTGCCCGGACGCGTGCTGGTGGACAAGGGCGTGCTCGAGTTCGTCGAGGCTGCGCGACTGGTGCGGCGTCGGGGTATTGCGGCCCGCTTCGTACTGGTCGGCGGCCACGATCCCCACAACCCCGGCGCCGTCGCGGTCGATCTGATTGAATCATGGGTGAGCGAGGGCCTGGTCGAGTGGTGGGGGCATCGCGAGCACATGCTGGGAGTCTATGCGCAGGCGGATATTGTGGCGCTACCTTCTTTTCGCGAAGGTTTGCCCAAGGTGCTGCTGGAAGCGGCCGCGTGCGGCAGACCGCTGGTGGCCACCGAGGTTCCGGGTTGCCGCGAGATCTGCGTCGACGGTGAAACCGGCCTCTGCGTGCCGCCGCAGGACGCTGCTGCTCTGGCTGATGCCATCGTCCGGCTGATCGGGGACGCCGCTTTGCGCGAGCGCCTGGCTCACGAAGCGCGCATGCTGGTCGAGCGCGAGTTTTCGCTCGATCGCATCGCGCAGCAGACCCTAGAGCTGTACGGCGAGACGCTGGCGGCGGACGGCGGCGGTCCTTGATGCAAACTAGCGGTGCGGAGACCCAGCGGTGCGCGTGCTGATAACGGGCGCCAATGGCTTCGTCGGCCGGCGCCTCTGCTCCCGCCTGACGGCGACCGGTGTGGAACCCGTGGCGGTGGTGCGTCGCCGGGGCGCATCGATACCCGATGTCACCGAAATCGAACTGGGATCGATCGACGGCGCGACCGACTGGAGGGCGGCACTTACCGGTGTCGACGCCGTCGTGCATCTAGCGGCCGTGACCCACGGTACTGATCTGACGGACGAATCCGCACAGGCCTATTACGATGCGATTAACGTCACAGCGACCGAACGGCTTGCTACGGCCGTCGCGGACAGCGCGGTCGGACATTTCGTTTTCATGAGCAGCATAAAGGTGAACGGTGAGCGTTCCGTTGTGCTCGGCGGCGAGCACCACGCGTTTACACCGTCCGACCTTGCGCAACCGGAAGACAATTACGGCAGGAGCAAGCTGCGGGCCGAGCAGCTGTTCGGGCGTTTCGCCGACGCGGGCGCCTTCGAGCTGACGGTCCTGCGCCCACCGCTGGTCTATGGACCCGGCCAGAAGGGCAACATGCTGCGGTTGATGCGCTGGATCGTGGCCGGGCGCATGCTGCCGCTCGCAAGCGTGAGCAACAGGCGGAGCCTCATTTTCGTCGACAATCTCGCCGATGCCGTGGTCTGCGCAATCGACCGGCAAGGGGGTCGTAATCGTGTCTATACACTGGCAGACGCCGACCTATCAACGCCGGATCTGATCCGGGGAATGGCAACAGCGCTACAAGTCGAGGCGCGACTCGTTCCCTGCCCGCCATCGCTGCTGCGGCTTTGCGGCCGCCTGGTCGGCAGGCGCGCTGAGTTGGACCGCTTGCTGGGATCGCTGCTGGTCGATTCAAGCTTGGCGCACCAAGCGCTCGGATGGCTTCCCCGCGTGCCGTTCGAGCAGGGGATGGGTGAGACCGCGAACTGGTTCCGGGCTGGGGCGGTATGACGGGGCTCCTGCCGGCGGCGGCCTTTACCGTAACCGCCGTTTTCGGCGGGTTGCTCACGGGTTTTCTGGCGCGTTCACTGCGCGCGCGCGCATTACTCGATCACCCCAACGCGCGCAGCCTGCATGACGCACCGGTGCCACGTGGCGGTGGCATCGCTATGGCGGTGCTCGTGCTGACGGTGCAGGGGCTGCTGCTCGTGTCCGGGTATCTGCCTCGCTGGGAGGGCGGCGCATGGTTGCTGGCAGGATGCTGTTTTGCACTGCTCGGCTGGTGGGATGACTTGCGACCGAGGCCGGCGGCGCAGCGAGTGGTCGCCCAGTTCGTGATCGCTATTGCGTTCGTCGCCGGCGCCTGCCCGGAAGTGTTGGCTGCAGGATCCCCGCCATGGAATTATGCCGCGGCTGCACTGCTGGTGGTCGCGCTCGTATGGGTAGTTAATCTGTTCAACTTCATGGATGGAGCTGATGGTTATGCTGGGACCCAGGCGCGCTTGTTTGGGGTCGCAGCCCTTGCGCTGATGTTGTTCGCCGGTGCGCACGCGGCCGCCGTGATGTCGGCTGCGGTGGCGGGATCGTCGCTGGGTTTTCTATACTGGAACAGGCCTGTGGCGCGCATTTTCATGGGCGACGTGGGTAGTTACTTCATCGGGTTCCAGCTCGCGGCGATTGCCATTGCGGGTTACCGTGCCGACACCGTGATCACCGTTTGGCTAATCTTACTGATGCCGTTCCTCGTCGATGCGACCTTCACGCTATTGCGCCGGATACTCGCGCGCGAAAAATGGTGGGCGCCGCATCGCTCCCATGCTTACCAATTATTGGTGCTTGGCGGGTGGACGCAGGCGCGGCTGCTTACGGCGCTGGCAGCTCTGAACGTGATCGTCTGCTGGCCGCTTGCATTGTGGGTTTTTTTCACGGACGGAAACGGTTGGCTGGCGGCGCTTCTCGCCGGCGGTGTTGCTGGTATGATTTGGGCGGGGATAAACTTTAGCTACGCGAATTTGCGAAGCGCTTCAAAATGATGCACATCAGCCCTCGTCTGAAAGTGATCCTGCACGATCTGCTTGCTAGCGGAACGGCGTGGGCAATGGCGTTGCTGGCGCGTTTTAATTTCGATCTGCCGCCGGATGATTTCTTAATTCCGGCTTTGAGCGCCTTGCCATTTGCCATTGCGATACAAGCGGTAATCTCCTGGCGTTTCGGACTCTACCGCGGACTGTGGCGCTTCGCGAGCCTGCCCGACCTGTGGAACATTATCCGCGTTGCGGTGATTGGAGCGCTCACTATAGGTATCGCACTGTTTCTCCTAAATCGTCTGCAAGGCATTCCGCGCTCGGTGCTGATCCTATATCCCGTGTTTTTGATCTTCCTGCTCGGCGGTCCGCGTCTCCTCTATCGCGTGTGGAAGGACCACTCTATCAGCCTGCGCAACATCAACTCAGGTGAGCGCGTCGTGATCGTTGGTGGTGGCAGCGGCGGCGAAATGGTGGTACGCGACATGCTGCGCGAAGGTTCATATATTCCGATCGGCATCGTCGACGACGACCCCGCACTCATGCGTTCGCGCATTCAGGGCGTGCCGGTGCTGGGCCAGATCGACCAGCTACCGCAGTTGGTCGAGCACCACGACGTCGATACCATCGTCATCGCCATTCCGTCCGCGAGTAACACCGAGATGCGTCGCATCGTGAACGTGTGTGAAGTCACGGGCAAACCCTTCCAGACGCTGCCGCAGCTCAACGACATGGTATCCGGTCGCGTTAGCGTGCGGTCGATCCGCGAAGTGTCCATCGACGATCTCCTCGGGCGCAACAAGGTCGAACTCGACTGGACGCTGATCCAGACCGCAGTTGCCGGCAAGTCGGTGCTCGTTAGCGGCGGCGGCGGATCGGTCGGCTCCGAACTCTGCCGGCAGGTGGCCTCACTGGGCGCTGCGTGCCTGATCGTGTTCGAGCGTAGCGAGCACCATCTCTACGTCATCGAAAAAGAGTTGCGCGATTCTCACCCTCATTTGAATCTGCATAGTGTCATCGGCGACGTCTGTGACCGCGCTGCGGTCGACAATGTCTTCGAGCGGTTCAAGCCGGCCCTGGTCTTTCATGCCGCCGCCTACAAACACGTGCCCATCCTGCAGTCGCAGGTGCGTGAGGCCGTTCGCAACAACGTATTCGGTACCACTGAAATGATCGAAGCGGCACATCGCCACGA
>JAYYZW010000075.1:0-9550 GCA_036339995.1 Pseudomonadota bacterium | reverse complement strand
CCCGGCCATATACAGACAACGAATGCGACGCCCATGCGGACGGCCCGCGACCCGGATTCCCTGGTTTCAGACAGAATGTTTATCAAATGGATGTCCGATAGGTGTTCGATTGAGAACGCCCGCGCGGGTTTATACGCGCTTCCGCCACGGGCACGTCGACCAAGAATATCCCGTCTGGGCTCAGCGCCTAAGACAGGAAGCGATTATTGCAAGTTCAGGGGCGAGAATGAAGAAGCCGGCGCCCGGCGTGCCACGGAAATTACGCCTGTCTCTAGATTGAATCCGCGGCGGCGTCTACGACGTCGGTGGCTTTCAGCATTTGCTCTATCTTCTGTGCAGAGCGCTCGCACTAATCGATGCTGTTCATAACCTTGAACTTGAGACCCAAGGACGGTTGGTTTCCTTCCAAGTGGGCCAGTACCGCCCGGGTCAAAGACCCGCAGGACTCCGTCATGCGCGCTTCGGCGGCGATCAAGATCGGGTCGGCCTGCTCGAAAACTTCGATCAGGGGATAATAGTCGAGTAATTTGTTGGCGATGCGGCTTTGATAGAGGAATACGCGTTCGGCCCGGGAGCGATCGTTGCCCGTTTGCGGCGCAAGCGTATCGGGGTTTGTCGGCGCCTTGCTGATCGTCGAACAGCTCGCGACGAGCATTGCGACTCCTGCGAATGCGACAACCCTGAGCATCTTGAGTCTCGTGTTGGCGACCTCTTTCATTTGCGATAGCTCCCTTATTTCTATCTAGGACGGTCGATTAATTAATCACTCCTTGGGTTAAAGCGTAGACGTTGGACGAACAGTCTGGTGAGAAATACGCCCGGAGTGTGACTTCCGCCGCATATCGAGTGGTCGGGAATGCGAAGCAGTTCTCAGGGTTGCCGAAACAACCCGCAATCGTTACGAAGTGTTAAGAAAATAATGGGGCAGAAAGGGCACGCTTGTCCGCTGAATCGAAAGCTTGTCTATAGACCGAAAGCGCCGCAATGACGCTCGAAGAAGAGCACACTAACGGCGATTTCGATACTGCGTGGGCGACATGCCCGTCCACTCCTTGAACGCTCGCGAAAAGGTGACCGCGTCCATGAAGCCGAGCTGAGAGGCGATTTCCCGTAGGATCAGATCGGAGCGGTCGAGCAGTTCCTGCGCTCGCTCGACCCGTACATTCTTCAACACCGCTGAGTAACTGGTGTTTTCCGATTCGAGACGCCGCTGTAAAGTGCGCGCCGTCAAGTACAGCGCAGCCGCGAGATCAGGCAGCGACGGGACTGGTGTCGCAGTTCGAAGACGGCTCCTGATGATGCCCGCATAGTTGAGAGATTTGAGCAGCTGGTCGCTCGTAGATCGACATTGACTTTCGAGGAAGCGATACGCCCTCGCATCGGCTTGCGGCGATGCGGTATCCCATAGGTGTCTTGCGAAGCGCATCTCGTTCGTCGATGCGCCGAATTCCACCGTGCAACCGAAAAAGGCGGCATAGGCATCCAGATCCGGCGGCAGCATATGCCGGAATCGGACGCACGTCGGTCGTAGCTGCGGCCCGAAAACACTATGCAGTACGGCGAGGGTCACTGTCAGATCGCGTTCGATAAAAAATGGACCACAATCGCCGAGTCCGGTGTTCTCTTCCAGCATGAGAGTTTCTTCGGCGTCCTCACGCCACACGGAAAGCTCGACCGGTCCCCAGGCGAGTGACGGGAAGGAGAACGTCGTGCGGAGGAATTCGCGCAAGTTAGGTGCCCGGGACGCGGCGAGCCCAACCACTCCAAATCTTGAGACATCGTAGCGCTGACCGACGACAAGGCCAGCGGCCGGAACTTTCAGACGTTCCAGTGCGCGGCGGGTGAACTTAATTTCCTGATCTTCTTGGATGCGGTAGCCCGGCTCCTCCAGCGCAAAGCGCGGGATCTCCGCATGCACGAGAATCGGTTCGACCGCATGGCCGTGTGCGTCCAGCAATTCGATGAGAGGCAGAAGCCCGTGGACTAGACGCACGCTCGAGCGAGCGGGGCTGCCAAAGAGATACTGAGCCGCGGTCCGGGCCCGCGTGCGGCGCCTGGTGCGGCTTGTTGGTCGCGTCGTCATTCCCTGGATCCGGGGCCCGTTGTCGTTGGACGTTAAGCAATGTACGCAATAGACGGGAAGCTGTCATCTGCATGCCGCGGGTGCGGCCGTCGGCGACGCAGACGCTAGTGTGCTGTCACGGAATAAACTTCAATAAGCCGCGCACCACGAGGACCAGCGAATTATGAACGTTTATGCCGGGACAGCACACTAGTTCTCGGGCGCGGAAATCCGCCTTTGACCCGGTCAGTGGGAGCTCGACGCCGTGCTCAATGATTCGGGTCTGCCGTGTACTTGTACAGATTCTTCCAGTAATGGTCGAGCACGGCGTCGTCGGCGCAGCGCGTACATTCGAGTTCGGGATCGCTGACTTCGATAAGCCCCTTCTTGATCAGGGTTTCCGCGTAGGGGCCTCGGTCGATCAACTTGATCGGGCCACGCTCTTCGGCGATTTCCTTTCTGAGTTTTTCGGTCGCGGTCACGTCGACTTCATAGTTATCCGGGTCCATGACGATGCCGTAATGTTTTTCCGCGCTACCGATAGAAACTAGGCGCCGGATTACGTCCATGCGCGCCAGTTCGACGTCGCGCTCGAGCGGATCGCCCCATCCGCCACCGCCCGGCGTGCTCAAGCGGATCAGGTCGTTTGCTTTGACAGGTACGGCGTCCCGACTGAAAAAGACGTGCTCTTCACCGTCAGTGCCCGGGTTTCTGATCGACGAACCAGGCGCGCCCCAGCGGCCGCCGTTGATACCGACACAGGCGAACGCCGTGCGCTCGGTCACATTGGTGTAATGGCCGTCGACCAGCGTGCGCAACTCCTTAATGTAACCAAGACCGCCGCGATACTTACCGGCGCCACCGGAATCGATGGCAAGACCGACCCTTTCGACCTTGACTGGAAAGCGCTGCTCGATGAATTCAGCGGGTAGATTCTTGGAATAAGGCACGAGGTCCACGGCATCGGTTCCGTCTGCATAGGGCCGAGCGCCGGAGCCCGCGCCGAAGATCTCGCGCATGAGGAACAAGTTTCCTTCGAAGTCCTCGCCGTAAAGACCGTAGATCTGAATGGTCTGCATGTCGGCGACGACTTCGCCGTTAAAGGCCTTGGCCAGCGCCACCGTGTAACAACTGATCATGCGGAGCATGCAGGTCATGCGTGAGACCACGGGCGCCGGGAACTCGGCGCTCAGCACCGTGCGTTTGGGAACGCGGCAGCGAAAAACGTCCGTTACTCCTTCATTGATAATGATGCCCGGGATTTGCGCCTTGAAGAAGGCGCCGAGCCATTTCGAATAGTGCCTGCCGTCGAGCGCCCAGTTCACCGGTCCCTTCGTCTGCGGACTCGTACCCTCGAAATCGAGGATCATCTTGTGCGGGTATTTGCGCACTGTGATCTGCAACTTGACTGGCTTATCGAGCGTCAAGCCGTCGGACTCGACGAAATCTTCGCCGACGAATTCCCCCTCCGGGAAGAAAGGTAAGCCCTTGTCGCGCACGACTTCGGCGCAGCGATCGATGATTTCGTAGAAGGCGGCTTCGACCTTGTCAACGCCAAAACGCTCGCACAGTTCCACCACGCGCCGGCGGATGATCTCGTTGGCGCCGACGAAGGCGTCGATGTCGCCACGCAGATCGTCCGGGAAGCGGCTGTTGCGCAGCAGCACGTCGTAGAGGCCGTCGTTGAGCACGCCCTCGGCGTGCAGCTTCACGGGCGGGCAGATCGTGCCTTCCTCGAAGATGCTGGTCGATGTATTTGGCCAGGATCCAGCCATGCGGCCGCCGACGTCGTTTACGTGGCCGAAGATCTGCGCGAACCCGATGAGGCGCGCCTCCCAGAAAACAGGCGTCACCACGCAATAGTCCGGCAGGTGCCCGATGGTGCCGGCCGATTCGAAGACGTCGTTGTAGATGAACACGTCGCCTTCACGGATCGCCTCGAGCGGAAACTTCATGCGGATGGGATCCGCCGTCGCTGCCCATGAGACGCGCGACACCGAGAGGCAATCCAGGGTGTTCAAGGACGCGCGGTAGTCATGCTGTTCGCGAATAATAGTCGAGCGCGCAGTACGTTCGACTGCCGCTTCGGCTTCCATCACGGCGGCCTCGATGCCGCCGTCGACGATGTCGACGAGAATGGGATCGAGATCGACGCGCGCCTCGCGGATGCGTTCGACGTCGATCGGATCGGGCTCGATTGTTCCATAGCGGAACGGCGCATAGTCCGCGAATGCGACCTCTTCGTTTTCTTTCTCGTAATAACTCGGTGAAAATTCTTTCTCGGTCATTTTATTTCTCGTGATTTATTCGCTATTGCAATCTCACGTCGCGCTGGTTGCAAACCTCAGGAATCCGTTTTCCGCAGAATAAGCGTTCCCCACTCGTCCACCCGCCCCGTCCAACCGGGATTGACGACCGTGGTCGAATCGTACTGTTCGACGATGGCGGGCCCTTTGATCTCGCTGCCGGCACCGAGTTTGGAGCGCATGTACACGGGACACTTCATCGTCCCACCGCTTTGTGGAAAGAACACGTCCGTTTCTTCCTTCAGCGCCGCCTCCGGGCTCGCGTCCGCTTTTTGGAGCTCGGGGATCTGGGGGCGTTTCAACAGGCCGAGCCCGGTGACGCCGACATTGACCAGTTCGACCAGCTCTATTCCTTCATACGAATATCCATATAAGTCTCGGTGGCTGACGTGAAAATTGGCGATCGATTCCTGCAGAGCTTCCCGCGGCAGGCTGCCGCCGCCCGTCCGCGACAAGGGAATTCGGATCTCGTAAGCCTGTCCGCCATAGCGCATGTCGACGAAATGTCGCAACTCTATGCCCGCTCCTTCGAACCCTTCTGTTGCCAGGCGTTCGATCACCTGCGATTCCAGCCCTTCGAGTTCGCCGATGACCCGCTCGGGATCGAGTCGGTCCTCGCGCTGCACATCAGTGTGCACGAGATCGATGCGGACGTCGGTCAGGAGCAGCCCGTATGCCGAGGTCACGCCGGGGCTAGGTGGAATAATGACGCTCTTCATGTCCAGCCAATCGGCCAGGTAACAGGCATGGAGCGGACCCGCGCCACCGAAGGCAACGAGCGCGTAATCGCGCGGGTCGCGGCCGCGTTTGACCGACACCGTGCGGATACCCGCTGCCATATTCTCGATGGCGATGCGCAGGATCCCGTCCGCCGCCGCCGTCAGGCTTAGATCGAGTTCCACGGCGATGCCCTCGATGGCCTCCACCGCCTTGGCGCGGTTCAGTTGAATGCCGCCGCCCGCAAGTGACTCCGTGATGCGTCCGAGCACCAGGTTCGCATCGGTCACCGTCGGTTTCTCGCCGCCGCGGTCGTAGCACATCGGCCCGGGCTCGGCGCCGGCGCTGTCCGGCCCGACCTTGAGGCTGCGCCCGCCCGCGAGCCATGCGATCGAGCCACCGCCCGCGCCGATGGTGTGAATGTCGATCATCGCCGTCTTGACATCGTAGATGTCCACCCGGCCTTCGGTCAGCATGCGCGGTTCGCCGCCTTCGACCAGGCAGATGTCCGCCGAAGTGCCGCCGACGTCGAAGCAGATGACATCCGGGTAACCACTCAGTTTACCGAAGTGCGAAGCCGCGATAACGCCCGCCGCGGGACCCGACAGCGCGGCGGCGATCGGCAGGCGCGAAATCTCTTCCGCCTGGGCCAGGCCGCCGCTCGAACGCATGATGTAGAACGGCACGTCGATATTCTGGCTTTTCAGATGCTTTTCGAGCTTCTCGTGATAGCTCGACAGTAGCGGCATAAGCGCCGTATTCAGACAGGTCGTGTTGGTGCGTTCGTACTCGCGGTATTCACGCAGAATATCCGACGATATCGAGATGAAACATTCGGGATAGACTTCCTGGATGATGCCGCGCACTTCCTGCTCTTGCGCCGGATCGCGATAGGAATGCAGTAGCGACACGGCCACCGCGCTGATCCCGAGCGCCTTGAACTCTTGGGCCAGGGAGCGCACTTCGTCGGCGTTTACCGGCTGGTCGACGTGGCCCTCGACGTCGAGTCGCGCATTCACTTCGCGCACGAGTTCGAGTGGCACCACCCGCTCCGGTTTGATCCACCAGGTGATGTCACCGAACTCGCCCGGTACCGTCTGCCGCGCGACCTCCAATGCTTCGCGGTACCCTTTGGTGATGATCAATCCGAGTTGAGAATACTTGCGTTGCAGGATGGCGTTGGTGGCGACGGTCGTTCCGTGGAAGACGGCGGCGATGTCCGCCGGGGGAATACCCGCCTTTTCGGTGATGTGTTGGATGCCGTCGATGAATCCGTTGGCGGGATCTTCCGGCGTGCTCGGAACCTTGGCAAGATGGAGCGTACCGCTCGATTCCTCCAGCGCAACGATATCCGTGAAGGTACCGCCGATATCGACTGCAAGACGCCAACTCATGTATATCCCCCCCCCCTGACTTAACTGGGCCGCAGCATCATATTTCCGAACTCGTCGATTTCAGCGGCGAAATCGGGCGGTATGATGATCGTGGAATCGTATTGTTCAACGACTGCCGGCCCGCGAATGGTACTGCCGGCCCCTAAACTGTCGCGGACGTACACCGCGCTGTCAATAAACGTCGGATGCCCGAGATAGGCCACTTCGCGCTGCGCGCGGGGTAGGGGTTTTCGATCGGCCTTCGGAAGGCGGTTCAGGACGCTCGGCGCGGCGCGCTCGCCGATCGCGGTCGTGCGGAGATTGACGAGTTCCACCGTCTCCCGACCCGCATAAGAATGGCCGCTCAGCCGGTGAAACTGGCCGTGAAAGGCATCGATCGCCTGCTGCAACAAGGCTTCGGTAACCGGGCCGGGTGCGAGTTCGACGGTGGTCTCGGTCGACATGCCGGCGTAGCGCATATCAATGTGCCGCTGTATGCGCCGACGGTTCTCCGGCACTTGTTCATCGTCGAGAAAGCGTAGGGCAGCTTCTTCAAGGGTATCAAAGAACGCCTGCGCCCGGTCGACGTCCAAGGCGTCTTCGTTCTGCCCGAAGGCCTGTACAAAATCGTCTTTGACGTCGGCTACCAGCAAGCCGAGCGCGGCGGCGAGGCCCGGCTGCGGCGGCACCACGATCGATCTCATGCCGAGCAGCGTCGCGAGATCGGCCGCATGCAGCGGCCCGGCGCCGCCCATCGCGAACAGGACGTAATCCTTGGGATCGTGGCCGCGCTGAACCGAGATCCGCCGGATCGCGCCGCACATGTTGTGGGTGGCGATCTCGAGAATGCCGCGCGCGCACCGCACCGCGTCGAGGCCGCGAGTTCGACCGAAAGACGCGAGCGCGGCGGCGGCGGCGTCCCTATTCAGCGGCAGGGTGCCGCCGAGCAAGGCCCGGGGAAGCCGTCCAAGTACGATCTGGGCGTCGGTGAGCGTAACTTGATCACCGCCGCGTCCGTAACACACGGGGCCGGGGTCCGCGCCCGCGCTCCCCGGCCCCACCCGCCAGCGTTCGTCGCTGCCCTGCGACGCGATCGAGCCGCCGCCGGCGCCGATGGTAAGCACGTCGATCATCGGCGTCTTGAACGGAAAGCCCGCGATCTCCCCGTAGGTCGTCAAGGCGTACTTTCCGTGCTTCACCAGCGCTACGTCAGTCGAGGTACCGCCGATGTCGAGCGTAATGAGTTCTTCGTAGCCTGTCCGGGCGCCGAGCCAGACCATGCCGACCACGGCGGCGCTCGGTCCGGACAGGGCTGTCGTCAGCGGCTTTTTCAACGCGCCGCGCGCGCTGGCGAGCCCGCCTGAGGACTTCATGACCAGCAGCGCCGAACGCGCCAACCCGCTCTCGTTCATTACGCATTCGATGTGGTCTTTCATCGCAGGCATCAGGCAGGCATTCAAACACGCGGCGAGGGTACGTTCGTATTCGCGGAGTTCAGGCAGCACTTCGGTTGACAGAACGACCTCGATGCGGGGCGCCACGCGCGCAAAGACCGCCGCGACTTGTCGTTCCTGCGTAGGGTCGAGGTAGCAGTGCAAAAGTGACACGGCGACGATCGATATCGAGCGATCGCCGTACCACTCGGCAAGCGCCGCGACCTCCTGCTCGTCGACGACCTTGCGCACCGAGCCGTCAGCGTTGAGCCGCGCCCCGATTTCTTTGACGAGTTCAAGCGAAACCAGCCGTTTCGCCAGCGGCTGGCGCATCTCGTTCCCGTCATGCTCCGCCAATGGCAGGCGGGCGGTTTCGAGAATCTCGCGAAACCCTCGGTTGACGATCAGCCCGATGGACGGCAACGCGTGGGTGAGTAGTGAATTCAACGCGAGCGTCGTGCTGTAGAGGAGTTCTTCCGGCGCCCTGGAGGCGCTGCCCGCCGAATCGATGGCGCCCTCGACGGCGGACAGAAAGCATTGCGACAGATCTTGCGGTCGCGTCGGGACCTTGGTTGCAGCGATCGCCCCCGCGTCATCAACTGTAATGATGTCGGTGAAAGTACCGCCGATATCAATAGCGACCTTCATCGTCGGTAGGGACTCCGCTAGCAGCTTGTCGGACCTAGGGAATCGTAGCGAGGCAGGTGGGAGAGCGGTCTGAGAGGGGCCATTGTTTGAAGCGAATAGTGGAGCTATTTAACGAAAACCATGGCACATCTGGACCGCTCTCCCAACGCCTAAGTCAATTCTTCCTAAGTTCGACAGGCTGCTAGGTCGGGCCTGAAAGGGCTATCGAATCGTATAGGCGATCACGCCTATGTTTTGGCCTGCACCTGCATTTCGTCATGCGCGAATGACAGGGGACACAGCTTGCCGACGCCTTCGAGCCCGACTGCGAACACCAAACGTCCGTAGCCGATGAAGATGGCCATGCGCCACCCGAGCGCCATGATTTCAGGTTCGCTGAAATGCTCGCGCAATTCGTCGAACAAGTCATCGGAAACCTCCCGATGATCCCGGGCCAGGGTATCGGCAAATCGCAGCGCCGCTTTCTCACGCGCCGAAAACAAGTCACTGTCGCGGTAGTTCGCAAGCGCCTGAATCATCTCGTCGGTCAATCCTTGATGCCTCGCCGAGGCATACACTGCGCTCATTCAGAGATGACATTCATTGATCTGCGCGACTTTGTGGCGCACGAGTTCGGTGAGCTTTACGCTGATGCCGTAGGCATCGGTCATGATGTGCGTGTAATAAAAGTCGACGAAGGTCTTGTAGAGATCCGGTGTCTGGGCGAACACCTGGATCCATTCCGATCCACCGAGCGCTTCGTCGCTCTGCAGCATGGTTTTCTGCAGAGCCGGGTCGACCTGCTCGAACGGCACTTTGTTGACGCGTAGCATCCCTTATCCTCCGTCTTTATCGGTCACGGTTCCCTTATATACCAAGCTGATCGTGTTTTGAAGGTGATTACTCCATACGCCACTGCTTTTGCGCCACGACACGCAAAGGCGTGCCTCGGCGGTGTCTATTTCACACGCCGTCCTCCCTGGCGTACGAAAGGGGGGTGTCGTATTCTGGCTTTTGAACGAATGGGGGGGG
>JAYYZW010000074.1:0-36563 GCA_036339995.1 Pseudomonadota bacterium | reverse complement strand
CCCGCCGGCCCAAAAAAACCCCCTGACCCCTATCTACGAAGCGTCTCGAACCCACTGCCGCAGCATTGTAACGGTGGCACTTGACCTGTCAAGAAATCCTGAAGCACCGCGATAATCCTCAAGATTCCGACAGATCGGGCCATGCGAGAACAAGGTACACGACCATCGACCACAGAGTCATGACCATCGCGACATAGAGCATCGTCATGCCGATCCAATAGAACCAGACCGGGGCTTCGTTAGCGGCGCCGATGATGAGCAAGACCAGCGCCGACATCTGCAACACGGTTTTCACCTTGCCCAAGTTGGAAACAGCTACCTTCTTTCGCGCGCCGATCTCCGCCATCCATTCACGCAAGGCTGACACCGCAATCTCGCGCCCGATGATCACCGCGACGGGCAAGGCCAGCCACAGACTCGGCTGCGCCTGCAGCAAAATGACCAGCACGACCACCACCATTAGCTTGTCGGCGACGGGATCGAGAAACGCGCCGAACCGAGAGGTCTGGTTCAAGCGCCGGGCGAGAAATCCGTCCGCCCAATCAGTCAGCGCCGCGATGCCGAAGATGGCCGCCGCTGCGATAGGTGCGCGGGCAAACGGCAGGTGATAGCACACGGCAAAACACGGGATCAGGGCGATACGAACGAGGGTGAGAATGTTAGGCAGGGTCAACATGGAACCGGCGGGCTAGCAGCCTGTATGTCATAGCGAATCGTAGCGAGGCGGGTGAGGAATCGAGAACAGATTTTCGATCATTTGAGGCGAATAGTGATGACTGTTTAGTATTCATCCGCAAAGAACGCAAAATTATAAGTGCTTGTTCTTAAAATTATACTAACTGCTTCCTTGGCGTCTTTGTGCCTTTGCGAGAGAAATATTGAAGTTTATGGATAGATACTATTCGAAGTAGATTCATCCTATGCCATAGAGGCTCGTAGGGTCATCTCGGCTTGTTCGCAGGCACGGTAAAACGGCACGTGTGCGCCGGATCGTTGATGCTTACTGACGGGGCTTTAGACATGCAATACGTCATAAATACGCTGCGCGAGTTGCCGGCTGATTCCGGGCACCCGCCGCAGGTCGTCGATCCCCGCCCGGGTGATGCCTTGCAACCCGCCGAAATGCTGCATCAGTTTCTGCCGCCGTTTTGCGCCTATTCCGCTGATCTGCTCGAGCGGCGAGCGTTTTCGGGTGTTGGCGCGCGATCGCCGGTGCGCTTCGATGGCGAAGCGGTGCGCCTCATCCCGCACGTGCTGCAGCAGATGCAGCGCCGGCGAATCCGACGCCAACCGATATTCGCGCAGGCCGTCGTGTAGCACAAGCTTCTCGAATCCGGGCTTGCGCGTCACGCCCTTGGCGATCCCGACGACGAGGACGTCGTCAATCTGCAATTCGTCGAGGACTGCCAGCGCCTGCGCGACCTGCCCCTTGCCGCCATCGATCAAGATGAGGTCGGGCATCGCGCCCTCCTCCCGTTTGAGGCGGCTGTAACGGCGGTTGAGAACCTCGTGCATGGCAGCGTAATCATCGCCGGCCCTCGCTTGGTTGATATTGAACTTGCGGTAGTCGGATTTCCGCGGACCGCTGCGATCGAACACCACGCACGAAGCCACGGTCGATTCACCCGCGAGATGGCTGACATCGAAACATTCAATGCGTTCGATCGCGACGTCGCGATCGAGTGCATCACCCAGCGCCGCAATGCGCTCGTGGTGATCGGCCTCGGCCGACAATCGATGATCAAGCGCCATCACGGCGTTGTCGGTTGCCATGCGCACCCATTTCGAACGCTCGCCGCGCACCGAGTCGCGGATCCGGATGCGGCGACCGTGTGCTTGCGACAGTGCTTCAGCCAACCACTGTGCTTCGCCGAGGGTCTCACCGACGATGATGTCGCGCGGAATATCGCGGTCGCGGTGGGCGGCGAGATAAAACTGCGCGAGGAAGGCCTCGAGTACGTCTGCGGAGCTGGCGCTCTGCGTATGGGCGGGGAAAAATGCCTTGTTCCCGAGCATGCGTCCGTGCCGAATGAAAAAGACCTGCACGCAGCCGACACCCGCCTTGACCGCCGTTGCGACGACGTCGAAATCGCCCGAGATGCCCGCCACATGCTGTTCGGTTTGAACCTTCTGCAAGCTCGCGATCTGGTCGCGATGCCTTGCCGCGCGTTCGAACTCGAGCGCCGAAGATGCCCCCTCCATTTGTTGCACCAGATAGTCGATCACTTCCTCGGCGCGCCCTTCGAGAAACAGGATGGCGTGCCGGACGTCAGCGGCATATTCCTCGGCATCGATCAATCCCACGCAGGGTGCTGTACACCGGTCGATTTGATATTGCAGACAAGGCCGACTGCGATTACTGAAGAAACTGTCCTCGCACTGCCGGACCATGAAGAGTTTTTGGAGCAGCTTGAGTGTCGAGCGAACGGCCCCGGCGTTCGGAAACGGCCCGAAATAACGCCCTTTACCGGAGCGAGCACCGCGATGAAAACGCAAACGCGGGAATTCATGTTCGAGTTCCGCATAGATGTACGGGTAACTCTTGTCGTCACGCAGGACGACGTTGTAGCGCGGCCGCAGTTCCTTGATCAGGTTGCTTTCGAGTATCAGCGCCTCGTTCTCATTCGCGGTTATCGTTACCTCGATTGATTCGATGCTCGCGATCATGGCACGAACTTTTGCGGTCGCGCCCGCCTGGCGGTTGAAATAGCTGCTGACGCGCTTGCGTAGATGGCGCGCCTTACCGACGTAGATGACCTGGCCGCGATCGTCGAGCATGCGGTAAATCCCCGCCGAGGTCGGCATATCACGACACCTTGCGCGCAGCGATGACAATCGATCCACAATCGTCATGCCGTCTTCCGCCCTAAACGTAATCGCGCCCGTTCGAACACCTGGTCGAACATCGCTTCGGTCAAGCGACCGGTCTGCGTGTTGTAGCGGCTGCAGTGATATGAATCGATCAACCACCAGCCCTGCCTGGCCAATTCGTGTTCGACATTATGTGAGAATTTGAGCTGTTTCAAAGGAAGGTTCAGCGCTCGAGCAATGGCCTCGTGCGCGATGCGGCCAAGCGCGATGAGAACCGAATCTTTCGTCAATGTGTTCAATTCCGCAGCGAGGTAGGAATTACAGTTCGAAATTTCGGCGGCCTTTGGTTTGTTTCCGGGCGGCACGCACTTGACGGCATTCGTAATCCGGCAATCCAGCAAGCTTAAGCCATCCTCCGCGCTGAGAGACTGCGGACCGCTCGCGAATCCGAAGCGGTGCAGCGTACGATACAGGAGGATTCCGGCGTGGTCTCCCGTGAAGGGCCGGCCGGTCGCGTTAGCGCCGTGCAGTCCCGGCGCCAGTCCGACGATCAACAAGCGCGCTTGCGGATCGCCGAACGACGGGACGGGTGAGGCATGGTACTCAGGATGCTGCTCACCCGTTTGCCGGAGATACGCGACCAAACGGGAGCAGCGCTTGCAGTTACCGTCAAAAACAGTGCCGCCAGCCCGCATATCTCACCAGCGTTCGCCGCGAGTCGGTTCAGTTAACTCCGTTGAACAGCCCATGATGTGATGCCTCAAGCCCCCGACCGGAGTATCGATGTCGGTCAGGCCCAGGTCGCGGGCAACACCCGCGAGTTGAACGTCGTTGTGGACCTCCAGCTTCGCCAACAACTGGCGGCGATGGTGGGCGATGGTTTTGCCGCTAAGCGACAGTAAAGCAGCGATATCGCTCATCGCTAACCCCTTCGCGATTTGTTGCAAGACCTGAATTTCACGACGCGATAATGTCGCAACGCCATAGGGTTTCAGGCGCACTTAATCGCCCGCGGCGATATGCTGTACCACGTCAGTGCTGCATCACCTCGATGCCTTCGATTGCGTTGATCTTAGCGCAAATACACCAGCGTACGAGCCGCTGGTCGTCGACGACGAGAATCTCGATCATGGGGATCCTAGGATCCTGCTTGGCATAGCTTGATTCCACTCGGCAACTGTTCCTGCGCTGCTCTACCTCCCGCATCCACGCAGTCGTGCGCTGGTGGAAAATCTGCCCTCGATTTCTTAACCGCCAGGCGACGATGCCCTATGCCATAAAGGCTCCCGGTTTTGTATGGAGAGACTTCAGATACACCGAGAATATCAACTTGATGCTGTTGGTATAATGACTCGGATCACGCGTCATCCGTTCGCACAGATCCGTGGATGTATGCCATGCGATGTCCTCGATTTCGTCCGCGGCGGGAACCGGCGTGAGATCGGTGACGCAGAGATAGGCGTGAACGAATTCGAATCCCGTGCGGGCATCCGCGGGTAATTGGCACAGGCCTTGGAGTCGAAGTCCTCCGAGTCCAAGTTCCTCATGCAGTTCTCGATTTGCCGCGGTTTCATATTGCTCACCGCGACTGACGTGGCCGGCCGCCGAGGTGTCCCACAGTCCGGGATCGCAATCCTTGTGCAATCCTCGACGCTGCGTGAGTAGCTTGCCGCTCGAATTGACAACCAGGATGTGTACCGAGCGATGCATGAGTCCATTCGCGTGGATATCCGAGCGCAACGCCTCGCCGACCACGCGATCGTCGGCATCGACGACATCGAGTATCTCGCCGTCAGCTGCGGCCACGAATCCGGCGGCTCATTCAGTTCGTTACGCCGCGTCCGCGGCCCGGCCCGCTTCAGCCGATACCGCCCACAGCTCGGCGGAGTCGAAATCGTCAACGTCGATGGCCCGCCGGATGGCTTTTTCCAACACCCGTAACTGTTCGGCTTCCGTCTCCGAGATGACGCCGGCTTCGAGGGCGGCGGTAGGCACGTCCACGCCATATGCCCGAAACGTACCGCTCTTGATCGCCTCGCGCACACGTTGCGACAGCGCTTCGCACTTCTCGGTCGTCCTGAGCGCGTACTCGAGGCATCCGATAGGATCGCTTTTCGAATCCACTAGATACATGCCGAATGAAAGGCGATCGCGAATTTCGCGCGATTCCGCGAGCGAATTCGCGACGCTTGCAGTCAGCTCGTCATTCGGCCGACGCCAGCGGCGACCCCAGGGAAAGACGACCCTGCGAAGAGCCCAGGCGACACTGCGCGACGGGAGGTTCTGCAGGATTTCATCCAAGCGGCTTTGTACTGTATAGAGTCCGTCGCGCATCGCGAACTCCAACAACGGCAATTCCGCCGTGCTCCTGCCGCCGTCCTCGAAATGTTTAATCGCGCAACTCAGCAGATACAATTCCCCCAGCACATCCGCAAAACGCCCGGACAACATCTCGCGGCGCTTCAAGGCCCCACCCAACTGCGCCAGCGTGGCGTCGGCGACGACGGCAAACGAAGCGCTCGCACGTTCCAGCTGCGCGTACCAGTAATTGACCTCGCCAACCGAGGGGTCGCTACCGAAAACGCCGCCGGTGAGGTTGCGGAACGCCGCCCGCGCCAGATTCGTGAGGATGTGACCTACATGCCCCATGAAGGCGCCGTCGAAACGCGCCAGCGCTTCGTCCGGATCGTCCAGCGCCGCGGCATTCATCTCCTCCAATAACCATGGATGGCAGCGCACGGCGCCCTGGCCAAATATGATCAAGGAGCGGGTTAGAATATTCGCGCCTTCCACCGTGATTGCGACGGGCGCCGCCATGTAAGGATGAAACAGGTAGTTCGATGGTCCGTCGCAGATCGCGCGGCCGCCGTGAACGTCCATCGCGTCGTTAACGCTGGCACGCATGCGCTCGGTCGCCTGATACTTGAGCACGGCCGACAGCACTGACGGCTCCTCCCCGATGTCGAGAGCACCGGCGGTGACGTTACGGGCGGCGTCGATCACGTAGGTATTCGCGGCAATGCGCGCCATCGCCTCCTGCACGCCTTCGAAACGGCTGAGCGGCACATTGAATTGTTGACGAACGCGGGCGTAGGCTCCCGTCGTACGCGCGCAGACCTTGAGCACGCCCGTACTCGATGCCGGCAGTGAAATCGATCGACCGACCGCAAGACAGTTCATTAACATCCGCCAACCGTCACCGCAGCGTGCCTGCCCGCCGATGATCCATTCCATCGGAATGAAAACCTCTCGTCCAGAATTCGGTCCGTTCTGAAACGCCTGGCGCGCCGGATAGTGACGTCGTCCGATTTCGACGCCCGGATGGTCGGTCGGGATCAAGGCCAGCGTAATGCCGACATCTTCGCGGTCGCCGAGCAGCCGGTCGGGATCGTAGAGTTGAAACGCGAGACCGAGCAAGCTTGCCACCGGGCCCAGTGTGATATAGCGCTTTTCCCAGGTCACCCGGATGCCGAGGACCGGTTGGCCTTCGTGCTCGCCCTCGCAGACGATCCCGAAATCCGGGATGTTCGCCGCATCGGATCCCGCATACGGATTCGTCAATGCGAAACACGGAATCTCCTCACCAAGAGCGAGACGCGGCAGGTAGTGATCTTTCTGTAGATCAGTACCGTAGCGCATGAGCAGCTCGGCCGGACCAAGTGAATTCGGCACCATGCAACTGACGGCGGCCGAGCCCGATCGGGTCGCCAGCTTCATCATGATTTCGGAATGCGCGCGCGCAGAAAAACCGAGCCCCCCGTATTCCTTCGGAATGATGATCCCGAGAATCCCGCTGGCCTTGATATAGTCCCAGGCCGACGGCGGGAGATCGCCGAGTTCGCGCGAAATCTCCCATTCGTTCACCATTTCGCAGAGCTCCGTGACGGGCCCGTCGATAAAAGCCTGTTCTTCGTCGCTCAGCGCCTTCGCTGGTAAATCCAGCAGCCGGCGCCAGTCGGGTGCACCGGAGAAAAGCTCCGCATCCCACCACACGGTGCCGGCGTCGAGCGCGTCGCGCTCCGTTTGCGACATCGTGGGCAGCGATTTACGGAAGAAGGCTAGCATCGGCGCCGTCAAGTAGCGCCGGCGTAAATCACCGAAATTAAGCAACAACATTGCCGTCCAGGTAAGCCATGCAGCGACCATTAACAGGCCGGAGAGCACCCCTTGCGCAACGTTACTCAAAACCAAAAGGCCGATTCCCGAGGCGGCCGTTGCGATCGACAAGGGCGCTTTGAGGTAAGCGAGCAGGCCGCCGCCGGTGATGATCGCGAATGCTAGAAACAGAAAATTCATGTTCGGTCTCCTCGTATTGTGTACCCTGGAGCACCGTCGGGATCCCAGCGTATGGATTCGCCGTTCGTTCGCCCGCTTGCGGGCGTATCGTTTCCCGTACGAATTCCCGGGTGTCAAATACAGTATCGGCACCCCGCGGGAGAAATTCTACCTGGAGATGCTAGCAGCCCGCCACCTACTCTCCTGCGACCGCCGAAATTCCGACCAAGGATTCACTGACTACCTGATTCCGGCCCTGCCCTTTGGCCATATATAGTGCCTTGTCGGCAAGACCCATCAAGGTCTCGCCGGCGCCAGTATCGTCGGGCATCGTCGTGCTGACCCCGAAACTTGCGGTCACGTTGTCCTTGATTTTCGAGCCCTCGTGCTGGATCGCCAGATCGTCGAACGCGGCCCGCGTGTGTTCCGCCAGTTTGAGCGCCGCCGCATGATCCGTCGACGGCAGCAGCACGAATTCTTCGCCGCCGATCCGCGTCGCCAGATCGCCCCTGCGACGACAGTAGGATTCGAGGACACGCGCAAACGACCTAATGCATTCGTCGCCCTCTTGACGGCCGTAGAGATCGTTGAACTGCTTGAAGTAATCGATATCGCAGGTCACCAGCGAAACGCACACCCCGCGAGATTTTTGGCCAGCTCAGGTTTTTCCGTACCTCGCCTCGATATTCTTCATCGGCGATTTCTGGATCCGGTGATTCGGGATTGGGAGAATATGCGGATAATGTTGAGATAGAGTCTAGTGAACTAAACAAGGAAAAGAATCATGGGCAAAGTCAAATGCAATATCGATGACGGCATCGCAACCGTTACCTTCACCAACCAGCCGAAGGGCTTTTTCACCTCGGACATGGTGGCGCAAACGAGCGAGATCATGGACTCGCTCGAAAACGACGAAAGCGTGAAAGTCATAGTTTTCACCGGCGGTCTGCCCGATGTCTTCATTCGTCATTTCTCGGTCGAGGAGATCATCGAGATGGCCGCGGCTTTGCGTACGCGCCGCGCCTCGGGTCTGCCGGATCCGAGATTCGCACGCACGCCTCTGCGCATGATGTGGGAAAACGTCGACAACTCACGCAAGCCGACCATCGCCGCCATCAACGGTTTCTGTGGCGGTGGCGGATGCGAGCTGACCCTGTGCTGCGACATCCGCCTTGCGGGCCCCGGCGACTACACCATCGGGCAGATGGAAATCTTGGTCGGACTGCTGCCGGGGGCCGGCGGCACGACCCGCCTGGCGCGTACGGTGGGCACGGCCAAGGCCCTCGAATGGGTCTTGCGCGGACGTACCTTCAACCCACAGGAAGCCGCCGCCGAGGGCCTGGTACATCATTACGTCGAAGGCGATGTGCTGCAGGCCGCCACGGAGATGGCGCGCGAGTTCCTGGACAAACCACCGGCGGCGCTGGCCTACATCAAGCAGGTCCTGCGCTCAAGCTACGGCAAAACGACCGCAGAAGGCGTCGACGAGGAAGGTGACCTGTTCGCCAATCTCATCGCAACCGACGATCGCTGCCTTGAGATGATGAAGGCTTATGTCGCGGGCGGGCACCAATTGACGAAGTATTGAGCTTACGCGCTCGTAAGCATGAGCGAACCAACCTGTCAGGCGGTGCGCCGGAGACAGGGTGACAACTGGGAAACGATAGTTATCGATCCGTTTTGACGCCCGTGCGATTGAGTGTCTCAAAGATCGTGCAGACCGCATCGGCGCCGGTGTCGTCGAGTTCGCGCGGATTGGTATCTTCGAACCGGTCTCGAAAGTTTATTTCAGCGTGTTTGGGCGATCGAGTTGTGGGTAGAAACGCGGGTAAAGTTTGGACCTGCGGACATCTATCCAGTAAAAACAGAAGCTTACTGAATGTTCTGGCGGAGAGGGAGGGATTCGAACCCCCGAAGGGCGCTAACCCTTGCTGGTTTTCAAGACCAGTGCATTCAACCGCTCTGCCACCTCTCCAAAAATTCTTTCCTTCAGCAACAGCCGCATCGGCGGCGACTTTGACGACTACCTTGCATCGCGCCCGGGAGGGATTGATTCACGCGAGCTTCGGCTCGCGCTCACCCCTGCGGGGCGCTTTCGGGCCCCTTAAGTTCCCGAATTCGTCATGGAATCGGCCTGCCGGTGGCCGTCGCGAGCAAGGTTATCGCATAAAAAACGCAACATAAAGGCATGGTTTTAGTTGAAATTTAATGTTTCGCCCCTATCATTCGATATAGAAACTTAAAGTACGGACGCGTGGTCCAAACAACCATCGAACGTTCGTCACGCTTTATTCGAGAGGAATTCCTAATATGGCAACTAACATCGCTACCGCCCGCTCAGAAGCTGCGGTTCTGTCGACCAACAAGCTGATTCGCAATACCTACACCCTGCTGGCGATGACGCTAATCTTCAGCACGTTCACCGCCACCTTGTCCATCGTGATGCAGGTGCCGAGCGGCATCGCCTTCGGTTCCTTTATCGGTGGCATTCTCTTGGTGTGGTTCGTCCTGCCGCGCTTCGCCAATTCGGCGGCCGGTATCGGCATCGTATTCGCCGTCACCGGGCTGCTCGGGCTGGGTCTGGGCCCGATGCTGACACAATATCTGGCGCTGCCGAATGGGACGCAGATCGTGGCGACCGCCCTCGGCGGAACCGGCGTCATCTTCCTGGGGCTGTCCGGTTACGCGCTGACCACGCGGCGTGACTTCAGCTTCCTCGGCGGCTTTCTCTTCGTCGGCTTCCTGGTCGTCATCGGGGCAATGCTGGTCAATATTTTTCTCCACATTCCGGCACTGTCACAGGCGCTGTCGGCGGTCATCATCATGCTGATGAGCGGGTTCATACTTTATGACACCAGCCGCATGATTAACGGCGGGGAAACCAATTACGTCTACGCCACCATCAGCCTGTATTTGAGCATCTTCAACATCTTCATCAACCTGCTTCACCTGCTCGGTTTTGCCGGCGACGACTGACGCTTGTCCGTCGACGGAGCTTTCAAAATTAACGGCCCCGCAGTGCGGGGCCGTTTAGTTTCCAGGCGACCCAGTGAGTGTTCCGAATGCTAGCCTGCCTCGTTGTTCGTGACGCAATACCTTATTCGCCCGCAAGCGGGCTCCTACGGGACTGTGGGCGTCGGGGTAAGAACCCGCTTGCGGGCGAATCAAATGGTGTCTCGCGACTTGTGATAGCTATTTAGAATCTGATGAATTGGCAGCAGATTATCTGGGCGGGCTTGCTGGCGGCTTTCCTCGTCATGGGGTTCCCGGCCGCCAAACGTATGTTGCAGGAAACCCCCGAAGCGAAAGCGAGCGATTGGAGCAGCTTCCTCCTCCCCGTGATGCTGGTCGTCGCCTTCGTCATGTTATTGATGTGGCTGATTTAGCGACCGCGATCTTATCGACGTCTCCGATGTAAGGCCGCAGGGCGGCTGGAATCTCGATGCCGCCGTCGGCCTGCTGATAGTTTTCGATGATGGCAACGAGCGCCCGCCCGACCGCCACACCCGATCCATTTAAAGTATGCAGGAGTTCGGGCTTGCCGGTTTGCGGATTACGCCAGCGCGCCTTGATGCGGCGCGACTGAAAGTCCCGAAAGTTACTGCATGAGGAGATCTCTCGATAACGTTGCTGCGCCGGCAGCCAGACCTCCAAGTCGTAGGTCCTGGACGCCGAAAAACCGAGATCGCCCGTGCACAAGCTCACCACGCGGTAGGGCAATTCGAGACGCTGCAACACGGTTTCGGCGTGTCCGGTTAATGCTTCGAGCGCTGCCTCGGACTCATGCGGGCGCACGAATTGCACCAGTTCCACTTTCTCGAACTGATGCTGACGGATCATGCCGCGCGTATCCTTGCCATACGATCCCGCTTCGCTGCGAAAGCAGGGACTGTGGCAAACGTAACGCGCCGGCATGGCCTCGTCTTCCAGGATCGAGTCCTGCGCTAGATTGGTGACGGGCACTTCGGCCGTCGGGATCAGAAAGAAGCCGTGCTCCGGGATCTCGAACAGATCCTCCTTGAATTTAGGCAGCTGTCCGGTGCCCTGCATGGAGCGCGCGTTGACGAGAAAGGGCACGTAAACCTCGCGGTAGCCGTGTTCGCGCGTGTGGATATCCAGCATCAACTGGATCAAGGCCCGGTGCATCCGCGCGACCTCTCCGCTCAATACGGCAAACCGGGTGCTGGCGATCCGCGTCGCTGCTTCGAAGTCGATACCGCCGAGCATTTGGCCGAGGTCTACGTGGTCGCGCGGTTCGAAGTCGAAATTACGCGGCTCGCCCCAACGTCGCATTTCTTCGTTGTCTTCTTCCGCGGTTCCGTCGGGGACCTCCGGGTGCGGTATGTTCGGAAGACCGAGCGAAAACGCTTCGAGCTCCGCCTGGGCCTTTTCCAACTCGCTCCGGCGCGCTTTGAGCTGGTCCCCCAGGCTCGCCACTTCCGCGCGCAGCGGTCCGATATCTTCACCCCGGGCCTTGGCCTGCCCAATCGACTTGCTGCGCCGGTTGCGCTCGGCCTGCAGATTTTCCGTGTCGGTTTGCAGCGATTTACGTTCCCCCTCGAGTCGGCTGAGCGTATCGACGTCGAGTTCGAAACGGCGCCGTGCGAGTTCACGTTTTGCCGTATCGGGGTCGTTGCGCAGCAGCTGTGGATCTAACATGGCGCCGTCATCCACCGATCATCGTTGCGGACCAGTACACGATGTGCTCCTCGTGGACAAAAGATGACAGCTTTCAATGATCGCATGAACCTTTGCCGAATCCTCGTAAAATTCGATCGTAGCCGGAAGATCGATCGCCAGATCGGCGAGCGATGCGCTGCGGACTTTATCGGCAGAATGGCTGTAGCCCGAGATCCCCCGGTACACGGTCCATCCTTTAACTTCGGCCTCATGGTGGAGGTCGTTCAACACCTTCGTGAGCTGACCATGGCTCTCTGCCAGGTAGACTCGGACCACAGTGACTTGCTGCTCCTTCACAACTCTCTGACGATTATCAGACCGAGCCAGCAGGCGGCGAGACAGAGCACGACGTTGGCGAACACATTCGCAAGCGCTCTCGCGGCCTCGCCATTCTCGATCAATTGCAAAGTTTCAATGGAGAAGGTCGAAAATGTCGTAAATGCCCCTAACAATCCCACCACGAGCAGCGCGCGCATGCCCGCACCGCCCATGACGCGCTCGGTCAGAAACACGTAGAGGATACCGATAAGCAATGAACCCAGGACGTTGACAACAAGCGTGCCGAATGGAAATCCGGGGCCGAATACCGCCGCAACGCTTGACGAGATCCCGAAGCGCAAGACCGCGCCACAGGCGCCACCGGCAGCGATAAGCATCAAATTCTCGACCACGATTCCAGTACGCTCCCTAACCCTTGCGAACACGACCGACCGCGGGCGTGCCGCCGCCGGCTTTGCCTTCGTTTCGCAGGCGTTCGAGTTTTTCCGCAATCTTGCTCTCCATGCCGCGATCGACGGGTTCATAGAAGATCAATTCGCCGAGCGCCGCGGGGAAATACGTCTGACCCGCGGCGAAACCGCCCGGCTCGTCGGGATCGTAGCGGTAATCCTCACCGTGCCCCTCAGCTCGCGCGAGTGCCGTGGGCGCATTCCGTAAATGCGTCGGCACGGCCTCTGAACCGCGGGATTTCACCGCCGCGGTGGCGCGATTGAATGCCACATAAACCGCATTGCTCTTGGCGGCGACCGCGCAGTAAACCAGTGCCTGGGCGATCGCAAGTTCGCCCTCCGGCGACCCCATGCGGCGCCACGCCTCCCATGCGTCCAGTGCGATGCCGAGTGCGCGCGGGTCGGCATTGCCGACGTCTTCGGAGGCGATGCGTAGAACCCGCCGGGCAATGTAGCCGGGGTCGCAGCCTCCGTCCAGCATCCGCGCGTACCAATAGAGTGAGGCGTCCGGATTGGAACCGCGGACGGATTTGTGCAGGGCCGAGATCTGATCGTAGAAGTTGTCCTGACCCTTATCGAACCGCCGGATCTCCGCACCCTCGACGGCCCGCTTCATGCTCGCCTCGTCGATGCGGCCGTTCTTCGCCAAGGACGCTGCGAGCTCCAGCAGGTTGAGCGCGCGCCGCGCATCGCCGTCGGCCACGCGCGCAAGACCGTCGCGCAGATCCGGATCCATCGATATCGTTCGCTCCGGGGCCATCTTCGCGATCGCGCGATCGATGACCTGTCGCACGGCCGGTTCATCTAGCGGGCGTAGCGTATACACGCGAAGGCGCGACAAGAGCGCGTTATTGAGTTCGAATGCGGGGTTCTCTGTCGTCGCCCCGATGAAGGTGATGGTGCCGCTTTCGATGTGCGGCAGAAAGGCGTCCTGCTGAGCTTTGTTGAACCGGTGCACCTCGTCCACGAAGACGGCCGTCGAGCGGCCCATCGCCCGCCCCTGGTGCGCTTGTTCGACGGCGGCGCGAATGTCCTTCACACCGCCGAGCACGGCCGAAAAGGATATGAATTGAGCCTCGGCATTCGTCGCGAGCATGCGGGCGAGCGTCGTTTTACCGCTGCCCGGCGGTCCCCACAGAACCATGGAATGCAGCATGCCGCCGTCGAGTGCACGCCGCAGCGGTTGACCTTCGCCGAGCAGGTGACCCTGGCCGCGAAACTCCGCAAGCGATGTCGGTCGAACCTGGTCGGCTAGCGGCGGCATATTCGTGCCCGGGCTAGGTACTTGTACGGCATAGGGAGTCACGGCGAGACGATTGGGAAATCGATGACAGCTTTTCGTTTGCGCGTCCAAAGATTTCTTTTCTCCGACATTGCGGGCCGGAATTCGGGTGCGATGGTTGTCTAGTCATCAACAGTGGTCTTCCAGATCCCCCACGGGTCGCCTGACCGAGTCCAAAAGGTCAAGCGGCAAGACCTGACCCGCCCCCCGGGAATGACTCATCGTGAATCACCGCGGCACACCTCCCGGGCCTGTTTGGCTGCGTCGCTGTTGAGTACGAGCAGCGAGACATCGGCATCCATGAACGACGACGCATGCAGCTTGGCATTGGCCGTGGCGTTTATCGCCTGTTTAGCCATGGTCATGATAACCGGTGGCATCTCTGGCGCCGCTCGCGCCAGTTCCATCGCCTGGCCGTCATCGGCGATCTCCTCGACCAGGCCCCAGGCCAGGGCCTGCTCCGCGCCCATCTTTTCACACAGCATGACGATGCGTTTGGCGCGGGCGGGCCCGACCAACGCCACCAGCCGGGGAATCGCCTGCCATTGCAATGTCAAACCGATCTTGACCGCAGGGACATACAGGTAAGCGCTTCTCGACATGACGCGCCAATCGCAGCAAAGGGTAATCGCCACCCCCGCTCCGACGGTAGGCCCTTCGATCGCGGCGATGGTGGTCTGCGGCATCTCTTCCCAAGTTCGGCACAGATGACGATCCAGATCGCTCCGCTGGCGTTGTTCCGCGAAGGTCATCGGCGGGTGTATTTCCTTAAGATCGGCGCCGGCAGAAAACGCCCGTAAAGTACCGGTAAGAATGACGACATGGGTATCGTGGTCGTCGCGAAAGGTGCGGGCCGAGCGGTCCTCGACAACCGCATCGCATGCGCCGATCCCGCGACAATCGACGCTGGCCTCACGTATCGCTGTAATCACCCTGAGACCCGCATCGTACCCGCTGGGAACCAGGGCCATGCCCGCCGGATTCACCGCGCCGGCAAGACGGTCCTGCGGAAACGCGACCCCTGCACCGCCGACGCCAATCGCTTTCGCCCCGTATCCGATCATGAAATAGCCGTCGGTCGCAAGGGCCAAATGCGCCCATATCAGGATCATTAAAAAGATCAAAAAGCGCATAATAATCAAATTATAACCAAATTTAGGTAATAAATATGATTAACTTTTTTCAACCCATCAAGGGAGATAATTATCGAACGCTGCCTTCCTGCGCCCGCGCGATCCCAGGGCAAACTGATAAACATGTGGGGTCCTGAGTACGGCCCTGTGCGCCATAACGCCGCTATGGCCGCAACCTGTAACGCGTAGCACCTCTGCGACGATTACCGGAAGTTTCAAACGCGCGGATTCTGCAACATCGCCGCGCTCGCCATCATCGCGCGTCAGCTCGCCCGGCTCGCCTCAAGCCTCCTGGGAAACCACACAAGCTTCGACCCGATAGGTCACCGAGTTGCTTACCCGGCAATATAGAATCTCCTACGGCACCCCGCCCCGAATTACATCGACGCCGGGCGGTGGACTGAACTCGAACAGCTTATCGTCGAGTTCCAGGTTGCGGCTGATCTCGTCGAAATGCAGCAAGGTCAACTGACCGAGATTGTCGTTCAAGCGCATCGCGCGGACTTCGCCGCCGGCCAGACCCAGGTCGATCCGCTGAAAATCGGTCGCGGCAAGTTTCGGCGTTAGCCGGTACCAATCGTAAGCACCGTCAGGACCGAGGGCTTCGATGTCGTAGCGGGAATCGACGTCCATACCACCACCGAGTAACTCCGCCGGCGATCCGGCCTTGACCTCACCCATCGGATTGACCGTTACCTGTTCGAGATCTTCGTCGTAAATCCAAAGCGTATCGCCGTCGCCAACGATCGACTGCAGATACGGCGAGGTGTAGGACCAGCGAAAACGGCCGGGCCGTTTGACGAGACAGCGGCCGGACGCCGTCTCCAACAGGTCGCCGTATTCGTCGTAGCGTTCCTGCGCAAATGCGGCGGAAAACGATTCGAGACCGTTGAGGTAGTTACGGAGCAGTTCGATGCCGGCTCTCTCCCCGGCGGCCGCGATCGCCGGACCCATGGACGCGAAGCAAGCGGTGGCGAGAAGCGGCGCGATTCGTGCGCTGAACATAGGACGATTCCTGTGGCCGAGATCGGCTGCAAAAATTTAGAACGGATTGTACTCCAAGGGAAAGACGGCTGAGGGTGTAAAGGAATTCATTCCTTTACTAACCTGGCGCCTTGGCGAGATCAATAATCGGCGATGACTCTCTCGCAAAGACGCAAAGTACGTCAAGAATAAGACGGCTGAAGGTGTCGAGGAAAATCATTGATTCCTTAGCGAGCTTGGCGCCTTGGCGAGATCAATAATCAGCGATGATGCTCTCGCGAAGACGAAAAGCACACCAGGGACAAGACGGGGCGGGTGCTGAGGTAAATCTAATGATCGCTTAGCGTGGTTGGCGGCGTGGCGAGGGCAATGATCGTACGGGGATACTTACCCTTCCGCCGGCCTGCTAATCTTTGGGCGGTGGCGGCGCCAGCACTTCACGGCTGCCGTTGGATTGGAGCTCGCCGATGACCCCCGCGCGTTCCATTTCTTCGACCATGCGGGCGGCGCGGTTGTAACCGATCTTCAAGCGCCGTTGAACGCCTGATACCGAAGCCCGTCGCGATTCGGTGACGATGCGCACGGCCTGATCGTAGAGTTCGTCCTGCTCGGCATCCGTGCCGAAGGCCGTACCGCCGGCATCGTCGCCGGCATCGGGGGGCCCGGACAGGATCGCATTGAGGTACTCCGGTTCGCCAGCCTCCTTGAGCCGCTGGACCACCTTGTGTACTTCCTCGTCGGAAACGAAGGCGCCATGCACACGCGTGGGAATCGCGGTGCCTGGTGGCAGATAAAGCATGTCGCCGTGTCCAAGCAGCGTCTCCGCACCCATTTGATCGAGGATCGTGCGTGAATCGACGCGCGAAGAGACCTGGAATGCGATGCGACTCGGAATGTTAGCCTTGATCAGACCGGTGATGACATCGACAGACGGTCTCTGTGTCGCCAGGATCAGATGGATACCGGCGGCGCGTGCCTTTTGTGCAAGTCTGGCGATGAGTTCTTCGACTTTCTTACCGACCACCATCATCATGTCGGCGAGTTCGTCAACGACCACGACGATATGCGGCAGCCTGGTCAGGGGCGGGCCGGCACCGTCTTCGCCTGGCTGCGGCTCGTAGAAGGGATCGGCGATCGGTTTGCCTTTTTTCGCCGCCTCCTCGACCTTGCGGTTATAGCCGCCGATGTTGCGAACGCCAAGGGTCGCCATCAGGCGGTAACGCCGCTCCATTTCCGCTAGGCACCATCGCAGCGCGTTAGACGCCTCTTTCATGTCGGTGACAACAGGCGCGAGCAGCGCCGGGATCCCCTCGTAAACCGACAGCTCCAGCATCTTTGGATCGATCATGATGAGCCGGACGTCGGTAGGCGTCGATTTGTAGAGCAGGCTTAGGATCATGGCATTGAGAGCAACCGACTTACCGGCGCCGGTCGTGCCTGCAACCAGCAGATGTGGCATCTTCGCGAGGTCCACGACGGTCGGCTGGCCGGCGATATCCTTACCCAGTGCGAGGGTAAGCATCGAGGTGCTGCGCTCGTAGGCTTCAGATTTGAGAATGTCACTGAGCGACACGACTTCGCGCTGCTCGTTCGGAATTTCAAGGCCAATGACCGTCTTGCCCGGTATCACCTCGACGACGCGCACGCTGATGGTCGAAAGCGAACGTGCGAGGTCCTTGGCAAGATTGGTTACCCGACTCGCCTTGATGCCAGGCGCCGGCTGCAACTCGAACCGCGTGATCACCGGTCCCGGGTGAACCGCCACGACTTCGACCTCGATGTTGAAGTCCTTGAGCTTGAGTTCGACCTGACGCGACATGGCTTCGAGTGCCTCGACGGAATAACCCCCGACGCGGTACACGGGTGTATCAAGCAGGCTCAGTTCCGGCAGACTGGTTTGCGGCGAAGGTTCAAACAGGGGTTCCTGTTTTTCGCGCTCGACCCGGACGCTCTTCGGGCTCTCGACGATGCGGGGTTCGATCCGGGGCGGCGAGCGGTTTACCAGTTTTTCCGTTTCCTCCTTGAGCACGGCCGTGCGCTCCCTTTTCGCCCGCATGCCGCGAATAGTGTCGAGGAGGTCGTCGATGCGCAGGCAAATCCATTCCCACACGATCAGGCTGTAGCCACCAATAGTATCCATCAACCAGATCCAGGAAAGCCCCGTGAACAGCGTTACGCCGGTAAAGAAGATCGCAATCATCAACAGCGATCCGCCCAGCTCGCCGAAGCTGGCGAAAACGGCGACGCCCGTCACGTCGCCGAGGATCCCTCCGGCCTGATACGGTAATTCGGCAACGGCGCCGTTTGCACGCACCCAGAACAGCCCGCAGCCGGTGACCAAGGTAAAAGTGAACCCCACGCAACGGACGCTGAGACTGAAATAATCGGAAAAGAATTCCTCGGCGCCTTCACGGAATATCATCCAGCCGCCGTAGATCACCATCAGCGGAAACAAGTAGGCGAACTGACCGAACAGATAGAACGCAATGTCGGCAACCCATGCTCCGACCAGGCCACCCTCGTTGCGCAGCAATTCGGTGTTCCCCGTTTGCGACCAGCCTGGGTCGGAGGGATGATGCGACAACAACGCGATCAGCAGGTATAGGGCAATACCGCCGAGCCCGATTAAAATCCCTTCTTTGAGTCTTCGCACGACGTGTTTCGATATCGGCAGCACGAGCTCCGACTGCTTGCGGATCGCTTGAGACATAAAATTAAATAAGATTCTACTGTTTATCTAGTAAACTTATGAAAAATATGTAGATATATAATGATAACTTGTAATCGCGACAAACGCCAATATGGGCCTTGAACATCCTGTCGCAGGTGCATTTCCCGGTGCCGGCGCTGCGGAGGCATGAGAACCCTAGTGAGTACCCTAACCGCCGTACTCCTGCTCTACGCGGGGCTGTGCGCGGTCGTCTACCTGGCCCAGCCCAGCCTGATTTACCATCCGGATCGCCAACTCACCGGCACACCGGCCGATCGCGGGCTAGCATTCGAGGACGTTACCCTCGATACCGCCGACGGCGAATCTATCCACGGTTGGTACGTCCCGGCCGTAGAAACCGCAAGCCACGTACTCTTTTTCCATGGCAATGCCGGCAACATTTCGCACCGTCTGGATACCGTCGAGATCCTTCAGCGAATGGGGCATGCCGTCTTGATCGTCGACTACCGGGGTTACGGGCGGAGCAGCGGCCGACCCTCCGAGTCCGGAACCTACGCCGATGCCGCCGCAGCCTGGGATTACCTGCGCAATACGTTTGGTGTCGAACCGCAGCGGATCGTCCTCTATGGTCGCTCGCTCGGCGGCGCCGTGGCTGTATGGCTTGCCGCGAACCGCAAGCCCGCCGGACTCATTATCGAATCGACGTTTACGCGGATGGCTGACATGGGAGCCCATCACTATCCTTACCTCCCTGCACGATGGCTGACGCGCATCCATTACGATTCACTGTCGCGCATGCCCTCGGTTCGTTGTTCAGTGTTCGGCGCCCACAGCGACGAAGACGAAATCGTGCCCTTTCATTTGGGCAGAAAGCTCGCTGAATCGGCGCAGGATCTCGCTCAGTTCGTGACGCTTAGAGGTTCTCACAATGATTCCTTTCTAAGCGGCGGAGCCGCTTATCACCGGGCGCTGGACGCGTTCATTCGCAGCGCATCCGGCAATTGACCGGTGCGAGGTCCTGCCCCAGTTACGTGGACACCTTAGAATTGGCGCGATGAAGCGCTGGGAGGTGTCATATGACGAAGAGGAAGCGATATAAACGCTACAGTCCGGAGTTCAAGCGAGAAGCGTTGAAGCGGGCGAGCGAAGAAGGTGTGACGGATATCATCGTGTGCGAAGAACTCGGCATCAGCGCCCGGCCACGCTGTCCGCCGCGCCTGTAGGGGCGATTGTGCTACGATGTTCGGTCAACTTGGAAGTCGATTCGGAACGGCGCTGTCATGGCCGAAAAACATACTTACAGAATTACATTTCACAATCAGGGCAAGGTCTACGAGATCTATGCACAGAGTGTGCATCAGAGCGGTCTTTTCGGATTCATCGAAGTGGAACAAATCGTTTTCAATGCGAAGTCTTCGGTCGTCGTCGACCCGTCGGAGGAACATCTAAAGTCTGAATTCGAGGGGGTCACTCGCACCTACCTTCCCATGCACGCCGTCATACGAATCGACGAAGTTGAAAAGACCGGGCACAGCAAGATTACCGACGCGGATGGACACAGTAGTAACGTCACACCGTTCCCCGTTTTCACGCCGGGCCAGGGAACAACGAAACCCTGATCCCCCGAGGTGGTGAAATTTTTCGGCAGCGCCTGAGGCTAGTCGCTTAAGACGGGTCCGTATGAATCACCTCCCCAGCCGCTTTCTGGTTGCGATCACCACCCTCTGCAGTGTGGCTAGCGCGCCAGTCGCCGCGCCATGGACACTGCGAGATTCGAACGCCATCGCCGAAGTCGGATATGCCCACGCCGTACAGGTTGATAACGCCGGCGGAGAAATCCGTGTATTCCGGGACGACCGTGCCCGCGTTTTTCTCGAATTCAAAATCTCGCCGGGATTCGACGGCTTCTCGCGCTCGAGCTGCCCGACCTTCCAGATTGATCGGCGCATGCCCATGCATTTTTTCGATATCGACCGCTCCTGCCGCGTCGACGTCGACCGTGCGATTTACGCGCTCGGACAAATTCGAAACAAGGTACTCACATCGCTGGTTCTGCATCGCTTGATGAACGGTGGAACAGTGGCGTTTCGCTACCTGACCCAGAACGGCGCTTATCGCGAATCGAGCTTTGCGTTGTTGCAATCCAAGCAGGCCCTGCGTAATGCGCTCGGCGTCGACACGCATATTTCACCGGAATAACCGGCGCCGCTACGACATAGCCACTCTGCACGAATGCGAATTACCGTGCTTGATTCGCTGGCCGACATCGATCCCAAAGTCTGGGATGCCATGGCAGGCGGCGATCCCTTCCTCAAGCACGGCTTCCTCCACGGGCTAGAAGTCACTGGTTGTTTAGCACCGCAGGGCTGGTACCCGCAGCACCTCGCTGTGTATGACGATGATGTCCTACGCGGCGCACTCCCGCTTTACGTGCGCGACAACAGCTACGGTGAGTTCGTATTCGACTGGAGTTGGGCCGACGCCTTCGAACGTGCTGGCGGACACTATTACCCCAAGCTGGTCACGGCGATCCCCTTTGCCCCTGTAACCGGGCGGCGGCTGCTAATCGACCCTCATGCCGAAGACCGCGCGCAGATCGCCGAATTAATGGTCGGCGCGGGTGTTCGTGCCTGTGACGATAACGGTATGTCGTCCTGGCACTGTCTGTTCCCGGAACCAGACGAACTGGCATCCTTTGAGACGGCCGGTCTATTGACACGGCTCGGCTGTCAATATCATTGGTTCAATCACGACTACACGGATTTCGACGATTTCCTCGCAGCCTTGACGTCCAAGAAGCGCAAACAAATCAAACGAGAGCGACGCAAGGTATGTGAACAGGATCTGGAGATCGAAGTGCTGGTGGGCGACGATATCAAGGCCGATCACTGGTCCATTTTTCACCGCTTTTACTGCTCGACTTTTTACCGCAAATGGGGCGAACCGCGCCTGACCGAGTTGTTCTTTCAGACCTTGAACGAACGGCTGCCGGGCGCGCCCATGCTGCTGCTTGCAAGTGCCGGCGGTGAATATTTCGCAGGCGCTTTTGCATTAGTGGGGCAAGACACGCTCTACGGCCGGCATTGGGGTTGCAGCGCGTCCCGCGATAATTTGCATTTTGAGCTGTGCTACTATCAAACCATCGAATACTGTATCCGGCACGGACTCAAGCGGCTCGACGCCGGCGCGCAGGGCGAACACAAGCTTGCACGTGGATTCATCCCTGTCAGCACCTGGTCCACGCACTGGATACGCGACACCGGTTTCAGGCGCACTGTAGGCGAATTCGTTAACCGCGAACGCCAGGCGCTGGAACAACAAATGCGCATGCTGGAAGCACACGTCGCCTTCAGGCAGGATTAAGGAACCTCTAAACAAGGCATGGCACGCGTGCCTAGCGCCTGAAATCGTGCAGCTCTGCGTTACGAATCTTGCCAATAGTCCCCGCTATTGCCTGCGATTCGTGCCTTGATCTGCACTGTTCATGCACCATGACTTATTCAGAAGTTCCTTAAAGGCCGGGAGTCGGATGCGCCTGCAATGGATCGCCATGATCTGACCAGTTCCTTGTATTGGGTCCTGGATTGCCACCTGGCCCAGGATTTCCCACCGACCGATCACGCACTCGAAGAACCGGACGGCTTGCTTGCGATAGGCGGCGACCTCAGTGTCGAACGCCTGCTTCACGCTTATTCACGTGGAATTTTTCCGTGGTACTCGGACGGGCAACCCATTTTGTGGTGGACGCCGAACCCACGATCGATCCTCGAGCCCGAAGCGGTTCATTGCCCGAAAAGCCTCGCCAAAACGATTCGTAAAGGCCTTTTCGAGCTCGAGTGGGACCTTGCGTTCGAGCGCGTTATCGATGCCTGCGCCGCACCGCGTGACCCACACGGAGGCACCTGGATCACGAGTGACATGCGCGACGCTTACCTGGAGATGTACCGGCGCGGCATTGCCCATTCGGTCGAATGTTGGCGCGACGGGGTACTATGCGGTGGACTCTACGGAATCGCGATCGGGCGCATCTTTTTCGGTGAATCGATGTTCAGTCATGAACGCGATGCATCCAAGGTCGCTTTCATTCATCTTTGCCGCCTGCTTGGGGACTGGGGATATCGCTTGATTGACTGCCAGATCCATACGCCACATCTCGAGCGACTCGGCGCGCGACGCATTTCACGCCGCGATTTCGAAACAATGCTCCACTCGTGGGTTGATCAACCCGCTTCGCCGTCGGCGTGGCAGCATCCAGGACGCGCGTCGTGACTGAACCGCCGACGGCGCCCCGTCTCGGATTCTTCACCTCCCCGCCCCATGAATGCGGCTACCTTCCGGCGCGTGACGCCGTCACGATGTTTACCGATCCACGCTTGAACCTGAATCTCGAGGCCTACACCTGGCTTTCCGCACACGGATTCAGAAGAAGCGGCGCTCATGTATACCGGCCGCACTGTGGTTCGTGCAACGCCTGCATCGCGGTACGCGTAGCCGTCGATGAATTCAAACCGCGTCGCATCCACCAGCGTACGATCGTGGCGAACCAGGACCTTGAAATCAAACACCGGCCGGCGTGTTTCGATCCCGGGCATTTTCGACTGTACGAATCCTACCTCACAGCGCGGCATCCCGATTCCCGGATGGATTCGTCCAGCCCCAGCGCATACATGAATTTTCTCACCGCTTACTGGTGTGAAACGGAGTTCTACGAATTTCGCCGCAAGGACGAGCTGCTCGCCGTCGCCGTCGTCGACAAACTTGGTGACGGCCTATCGTCCGTCTATACATTTTTCTCGCCCGATCACCAAAACCGCAGCCTCGGGCGGTTCGCCATACTCAAGCAGATCGAATGGGCCCGCGCGGCCAATCTTCCCTGGGTATATCTCGGCTACTGGATCAAAGCCTGCGACAAGATGTCTTATAAAGACGAGTATGCGCCGCTCGAATACTACCGAGGCGGTCATTGGACGAGGGATCCCACTTCGCTGAGCGCAATCGTCGAAAGCCACGAAGCGCAATCCCGCCGATGAACGCGGCAAAAGCTTCGCGCACGTAAGGCGGCATTTTCTTCTTTCGCGTCTACCTTTGCTGCGTCTGCCCGATTGAGGCACAATTGCGCGCGTTCTATCGAGACCGAGGAATTACGAGACCGGGGAATTATGCCAAAGGAAGACCAAATCGAGATGCAGGGTAAAGTCGTCGAGACTTTGCCCAATACCATGTTTCGAGTGGAACTCGAGAATGGCCACGTCGTAACCGCGCATATTTCCGGCAAGATGCGAAAAAATTACATCCGCATTCTGACGGGTGATGCGGTGACGGTCGAACTCACGCCCTACGATCTCTCCAAGGGACGGATCACCTACCGCGCCCGCTGAGCACTGGGTTTCGATGGTCCGCCGCTGCTATGCCGGCGGCCGCAAACCGGAATTTTCACCCGTCTTTCAAGACCGCAGCTCGGTCAGCAGGGCAGCGACATCGTCGACGATGAGGCGTCCCGCCGTTTCGTATCCCCGCCGGCTACCGCCGTATGGATCCGGCACTTCGATGAATCCCGATCGTGCAGTGGACGGCATCAAAGTGATCGTTCCTGAAAACGCCTCCGGCCTCATGAAGCTGATCATATCCAGATGTCCGCAGTCCAGCGCAACAATGGTGTCGAACCGGACGAAATCCACCTGTTCGAGCGGGCGCGATCGCAACGCAGAGATGTCCGCACCATATGCGGCGGCGACGGCTACCGCGGCGGGTGCCGGGCAAATACCCTTGCCGGCGTGCGTCCCGGCGGAATCGACCTGCCACCCGGTGTGTTCGCCATCGCCGTCAAGTGCGGCCTGGAACAGGCCCTCGGCCATCGGTGAGCGACAGATATTACCGGTGCAAACGAACAAGACGCGGTGCTTCATTGCGGGACAGTGCCCTGGCAGCCTGTCGGACTCAGGATGAATTGACTTGGGCCTTGGTAGGATAGCGGTCCGGATGCACTAAATAGGTTTCACGTTTGTGCCCTCCGTGTCATTCGCCCGCAAGCGAGCTCCTACGGTTGCCGCAGTATTACGCTGTGCCCACTGTAGGAGCCCGCTTGCGGGCGAAGTGAAATCCGTTTCAATAATCGGAACAGGTATTTTGCTCGGCTTTTTCGCCTTTCCCTTTGCGTCTTTGCGAGAGAAATATTGGCGTTTATGGATCGACACTATATAGACCCACTATTCGCCTCAAACCATGAAACATCTGGCCTCGCTCTCCCAACCGCCTCGTTACGATGCCCTAACTCCGGCAGGCTATCAGGCTCGGCGCACCTGCTCCAGGTCTGCGCGCGTATCAATGCCAGCGCCGCAAGCGGCGACGGCATCGGCGGCGATGATACATGCGCCGAAGTCGAGTGCACGCAGCTGTTCCAGACATTCGAGTTCCTCGATACGCACGGGCGGCGCGGCGGCGAAGCGCGCGAGGAAATCCGTGCGAAACCCATAGATGCCGACATGCCGTCGGTAGGCCTGGAGGGCACGGGTCACCCCAGCACCGCCGGCAAATTCGTCCCGACTCCAGGGAATTGTCGCGCGGCTGAAGTAGAGTGCGCGGTCGTTCGAATCGCGTACCAGCTTGACGACGTTGGCGTCGAACAGCTGCGCGGATTCAAGTGGTTCACAAATCGTCGCGAGGTCGCATTCCGGACTCTGGGCCAGTGAGGCGACCTGTCGAATCACACTGGCCGGAATACCCGGTTCATCGCCCTGGGCATTGACGATTACGAGATCAGCCGGTTCGTCCCTGAGCTGCACTGCTTCGGCAATTCGATCGGTTCCCGACCGGTGATCGGGGGATGTCATGCAAGCGCTGGCCCCGAATCCGATAGCCGTATTCAGGATGCGTTCGTCATCGGTCGCAATGACGACCTCTGCCGCGCCGCTCGCTCGCGCGCGTTCGTAAACATGCTGGATCAGCGGTTTGCCATAAATCTCAAGAAGCGGTTTACCCGGCAGGCGAGTCGCGCCGTAGCGAGCCGGGATATATACCTTGAACTTCAAGAGCGTAGCTGCTCGATTTCTTCGGGGCTGATCTCACGCGCTTCGTCCTCCAGCATCACGGGTATCCCATCGCGTATGGGGTAGGCCAGCCGGGCGGCTTTCGAGATCAGTTCGCCCTTTTCCTTGTCGTAAATGAGTGCGCCTTTCGTCACGGGGCACACGAGTAGATCAAGCAGCTTCTTGTCCATGGAATACCCTTCTTAATAGCGTTTTGACGCGGCGTTCGAACACGTCGGGAAGTTCAACCTCGATCGGTACGCACCAGAATCGCGCGTCCTTCAGATATTCGCACTTTACTGCATCCTTTTCAGTCATGAGAATCGGTTGCTCATCACCAAAAGCGAAATCGTCGGCCACGTAACGATGATGATCGGGAAACGAATGCGGCGTGATGCGAAATCCGTTGCGCTTGAGGAGTGCGAAAAAACGCTCCGGATTGCCGATTCCCGCAACCGCATGCACTACCTTCGGCTCAAATGTCTCGAACGTTTCTGAGCTTTGTGCGTCGACCAGTCGATGGACGCGATCGGCAAGGTAGCGCATCGAAAATTCGCCGCGCCCCGCCAGACCATTGGTCACGATCAAGTCGACCCAGTCAAGTCGGGACGCCGGTTCTCGCAGCGGTCCCGCCGGAAGGCAGGCGCCGTTTCCAAAGCGACGGATACCGTCGACGACGGCAATTTCGATGTCGCGAGCGAGCGCATAATGTTGCAGTCCATCGTCGCTGATAATGATGTTCACGCCGGAATGCTTGCGGAGCGCAATGATAGCCATGCGCCGATTCGGCCCGACCGCAACGGGCAATCCGGTACGCCGGGCCAGGAGCACCGCTTCGTCGCCAACGGCAATGGGATCGCTGTCGGCCCTGGCCTGTTGCGGCCAGTTCTTCGCAACACCGCGATAGCCGCGTGCGACGATCCCCGGTTGGAAACCAAAATCCTTCAATTTACGCGCGAGCCAAATCACCAGGGGCGTTTTACCGGTACCGCCGGTCGAAATGTTACCCACAACGATGATCGGTACCGGCGCTCGGTAAACGTTAAACAGTCCCGACGCATACGCCGCCCGGCGCGCCCAGGCACATGCCTGATAAAGACGGCCCAGCGGGGCGAGCAGAATGCGGGCGGGGTGTTTTCCGTACCAGATGTCGTCGAGCATGTCGTGCCATGTGTTGTTCAAGCGATCCGCGCCTCGCCGCTAACAGCCTGTCGGACTTAGGGAATCGTAGCGAGGCGGTTGGGATAGCGGTCTGAGAGGTGTCATGGTTTGAGGCGAATAGTGGTTCTATTTAACGAAAAATTCGTCGGGAACGAATTTTCGCGACAGCCCCGCAGGGGTGAAGCGTAGGGATGCGCTGAACAAAACGATGGCGCATCTGGACCGCTATCCCAACGCCCAAGTCTATTCTTCCTAAGTCCGACAGGCTGCTAGGGTCGCGATTCCCGTTCGTGTCGTCAACCCGCCGGATTTGAACAGGAAAAATATCGATGCCCTACCAACACCAATTACGCGTCCGATACGGCGAATGCGATCAGCAGGGCGTGGTCTATTTTGCGAACTACATGATCTATATCGACGAGGCGACGGAGATCTGGGTTCGCAGCGTGTCTCCCAAAGGCGATTATCGCGAGCTCGGCTGGGAGTGGATGATCGTACGTTCCGCCGTCGAATGGAAAAGATCGGCGCGCGATGCGGACATACTCAAGGTCGATACGGCAATCGTCCGATACGGCACGACCTCGTTCGACTTCGGTTTCATCGGAAAAGTCGACGACCGCACCATTTTCAAGGCGCGCCTGGTTTGCGTAAGCGTGAAGCCCATCACGCTCGAAAAAATGACGACCCCGGACGAAGTGAAAGCGATGCTGGGCGGTACGGTCGATTGGGACGTCCCGCTCTGATCAGCCGCGGTGCGCTAGCTTTAAACCAGAGACATTTGTCGCGACCCATCGACACTCACGCCCTCGTGCTCAAGTAGCCAGCGTTTGCGCTCGAGACCGCTGCCGTAGCCGGTCAGGCTGTGATCGGCGCCGATCACTCGGTGGCAGGGCACGACGATGCCGATTGGATTAGCGCCGTTCGCGAGGCCCACGGCGCGGGACGCCCTCGGTTTACCAATGCGACGGGCGAGTTCGCCGTAAGTCCAGGTTTCTCCACAGGGAATCTGCCGCAACTCGTGCCAGACCCGGTGCTGGAACAAGGTGCCTTGCGTCTCGACTTCGAGCTGGTCGATCGCGTCCAGGTCACCGGAGATATAGCGAGTCAATGCTTCGACCACGTGACCGCTACCGTCTCCATCGATCAATTCGACAGCGCCCTTGCCGTAGTAGCGGTCGAAGAGACGGATCATGCGGTCCTCGTAATTCTCCCAGTCGAGCGCGCGCAAGCGCTCACGGTCGTCCTGCACGATCAACATGTCACCCACCGGGGACGCCAGGCGATCGACCCTGAATCGCATCGTTTTCGTCGTCATTGTTACGTCCTCCTTCTCCGCGAATTACGCCTTTACCGCGCGACCCGAAATCGGGTCCTTTGCCCACAGATGTTGCGCCGCATACGCCCGCCACGGCCGCCAGCGTTCTGCCCGCGCGAGCGCTTCACCCGGCGTCGGACGCCGGCCGTCTTTCTGCGCCAGGGCCCTCAATAATCCGATATCGCTCGCAGGAAATGCGTCCGGCTCTCGCATCGCGCGCATGGCGATGTAATTCGCCGTCCATTCTCCAAAGCCGGGCAGTCCTTCGAGCCGCCGCAGGTCTTCATTCAGGGATGCCCCGCGATTGAGAAAATCAGAATTCTTAAGGACCGCCCTTGCCAGGGCCGAGACGGCGGCACCGCGACGCCTCGGCATGCCGAGGGACGCGATGTCCGCGTCGGCCAGCCTTGCCGGTGTCGGGAAGGCGAAACGAAGTTCTTCTTCACCGTCGATCGCCACCGGCTCGCCCCATCGCGCAACCAGGCGTCCCGCGAGGTTCCGCGCGGCGGTCACGCTTATCTGCTGACCGAGAACGGCGCGGACGGCCTGTTCGAACGGATCCCAATTCCCGGCGACCCGCAGACCGGGCCGTGCGGCGATGGCATCCCGCAATACGCGGTCCGATGCTAGATGCTGATTGATCAATAAGGGGTCAGCGTCGAGATCGAAGGCGTTGCGCAAGCGGCAGACGATAGCTGGCAGGGCGGTGACGTCATCGAAACGGATCGCACCGAGCAGATAGTCGGCGCCGCCAGGGCGCACTTCGATCTGACCGACGCCTCCGTTCAGCGCGATCACGCGGCGATAGCAATCGTCTGTGATAGTTTCGACACCGGGTATCGCGCGGGCTCGGTAGAAGGTCAAAAAGAAATCCCAGTCTAATGGGGGGCGAAAACCGAGGCGCAATTCGATCCAATTGTCGTCGTGGTGGCTAGGTGCATGCGCTCGCCTGTTCATCGTTTCGTGCCGAAGCGAGCGCGGCGGCCTGCCGAACAATGTTGTAAAAGTCGCGTTGAAGCGGCGAATGCTGCCAAAACCGGCAGCCATTGCCACTTCCGCCATCGACAGCTTCGTATCGTGCAGCAGTTGTTTCGCAAACAAGACTCGGCGCGTTTGGACGATCTTTAACGGCGAGGCGCCGAGGTGCTCGAGGAACAGGCGGCGCAGTTGACGTTCACTGATCCCGACCCGCGCGACCAGCGCCGGCATGCCGTCTTCGTCTAGTGCGCCGTCCGTAATCAAGTTCAGCGCACGGGTCACGACATCCGGAATATCCCCGGTGTTACCGGGCGCCGGCGAGAGCTCCGGGCGGCATCGCAGACAAGGCCGGTAACCAGCGTTTTGCGCGGCAGCTGCGCTGGGGAAGAATTCGACGTTCCGACGGCTCGGCGTGCGCGCCGCGCACACCGGCCGGCAATAGATTCCGGTCGTTTTGACGCCGGTATAGATGCGGCCGTCGAACCGCGAATCGCCTGTTTCAATGACGCGGTAGCAGGCTTCGTGGTCGTTCCACATGCAACGATCCTAGCGCACCAAGGCGTTCAATACTGGCCGTTTTCGGCCATGGTTCCCATCGGGGTAGACGGTCGTTCGGCGGCACCCTTGAATGCCGGGGGAAACGGGGTCCAGCCCTTCGCCTCGCGTGAGTTCCGGACGTCTTTCCGATGAAAAATATCTCAGATCTTCTCGAACGCATGCCCCGTTCGCAAAACGACATCGTCCTCGCCGTAACGTCCCGTGAACATCATGCCGACCGGCAGTCCGTTAGACATCCCGGCCGGTACGCTCATCGAGGGGTGCCCCGTTCCATCAAACGGCGCCGTATTGCCGATCATGTCGAGCGCGAGGGTCCAGATGATCTCAGCGGGCGCATCCGACGGCGGAATGCGGTGAGCTTTCATTACGGTCGTTGGCAGCACCAGGATGTCGTAATGAGTGAACGCTTTTTCGTAGGCGGCGCGGACGTTGCGGATCAGGTTCTGCGCCTTGGCGGAATAATAGTTTCCATAGCGTTCACGCATGACCTGGGCAAACAGCAACACGGTTTTGACGGTTACCGGAAAATCGGCTGCTCGTTTCTTGCGCGCCTTCTGGAAGAACCGGATCGCCTCCATGACGTTATGGCCCTTGGGATTGGGTCCGTTGGTACCCTGGTCCGTAAACGTCGAAAGCGTGCCATCGAGCATGCTGGTGAGTGTGATGCTGGCCGCCTGGACATGCATGGGGATGGAGACCTCTTCGACGACGGCGCCGGCCTTTTCCATGCGATGCGCCGCCTCGCGTACCATCTCGTCGACGTCTGGTTCTGATAGCGGCGTGGCGAAACCTTGCTTAACTATGCCCAGGCGCAATCCATCCGCGCCCTTCTCCAGCGCACTGACGTAGGGTTTTGGCTGCAGGTTTGCCGGCTGGCGGGGATCGAGCCCGTCGTCGTAACCGGCGAGCACTTCGAGCAGAAGCGCGCAGTCGGCGCTGTTTCCCGCCATCGGCCCCAGGTGGTCGACACTCTGCTCGATGGGGCAGGCGCCCGTATAGGGTACGAGACCGTAACTCGGCTTGATCCCGTAACATCCAGAGAAGGAACTCGGCATACGGATGGAGCCGCCTTGATCGCCGCCGATCGCCATGTCGCACTCGCCCGCCACAATGAGCGCCGCGCAGCCGCTCGATGAACCGCCGGTCATAAAGTCCGGATTATGGGGGTTCAGCACGGGGCCTGTGGCGGACGTATGACTGCCGCCCGAGAAACAGAAATTTTCACACACGGCTTTGCCCAGGATTTCCCCGCCGGCATCGAGCACGCGGGTAACAACCGTCGCGTCCTCGTCTGGAATAAAACCCTCGAATACTTTCGAGCCGTTGGTCATCGGTATCCCCGCGACGCCGATATTGTCCTTCACGACGAGTTTTTTACCGGCGAGTTTGCCGCTCGCCGCACCCTTGATCGAAGCTTTCCAACACCAGGCATTCAGCGGGTTTTCACCGGCTTCCGGTCGATAACCTGCATCGCGCGGATATTTAACCGGCAGTTTCGGTGCTTCCAGAGAGTCGATGAGATTGAAATCTCCAACCATCCCTTCCATGAAGCCGGCATACATCTCGAGTTCATCATCGCTCAGTTCGAAATGCAGCCGTGCGGCGGCGGCGCGCAGTTCTGCGAGTTTCGGTTGTGTTACGGCATTCTCATTGTTGTCGTCTGGCATGGTCATAACCCCCGATGCTTGAGTAGAACGCCGGCCTTTCCTCGGATAAACCGATGGAACATCTGTTCGTGTTTAAATCTGGACGTCAGTGAAGGCTGGGCGTCCGCCAGAAGTCCCGCCGATCGACCGACTGCACCAGCGTTTCAAAGGTATTGCCTTCGCGATGCACGGTCAGGGGAACCTCGGTCCCGGCCGGACCCAGTGCCCAGATGCTTCGAAACAGCTTCGCCAAGCCTGCGACCGGTTCACCGGCGACGGCAAGGACGATGTCGCCCGCCCTGAGTTCGGCCTGCGCGGCGGGTGCGTCCTCATAGGCGCCCGCCACCATCAACTTGTCAGCCGCTTCCGATATGAAAACACCGAGCCAAGGCCGTGCGGGCTTGAGCGTCCGTCCATAGGTCATGAGTTCATCTTTGATCGGCTCCAGCAAATCGATGGGAACGCACATGTTTCCGTCCAGCGACGACATCTCCGCCAGTATCTGATCGATGTACAGGGATCCGATGCCGCAGAGACGGCCGTCGGAGGAAATCAATGCGGCACCTCCCCAGTTCGGATGCGGGGGCGAAGTGAAAACAGCCTCGTCCAGCACGTATTCCCAGTAACCGGCGAATTCGCGCTTGGACGCTATGCGCGCCTTGATCGACTGGTCGAGTCCGCCGTATCCAGCGACGACTACGTCTTCGCCAACCTGTAGCGCACGTGTCGTTCCGACCTGCATCGACGGTGCTTCCAGCGTGCCCAGCGGCTGCACCAGACCTAAGCCCGATTCGTAATCATAGCCGACGACATGTCCGAGTAGGGCGTGACCGGATTGTGAGACCAGCCAGATCTCTTCGGCTTCGGTGATCAGATAACCAATCGTGACGATCAAGTCCGTGTCTGCGATCATGACGCCGTGACCGCCGCGCTCGGTGCCGAGTATGGATGCGGTAAAGGCATCGTCGGGGATACGCGCTCTTAGCGATACGATCGCGGCAAGGGCGTCGTGCAAGTCATAGTCGAAGTCACCCGGCTGCGGTTGAAGCTCGGTAGGAATTCGGGGGCCGGTATCTTCGCTCATGCCTTTTGTGATGCGTTAAGAGCGTGCTCTGGATAAACTGTACATCGGCCCAATGGTATCAGCATCCAGCCTCACATTCGTACACGCCCCGGCTTAAGGAACTTCTGAATAAGTCATGGCACATCTGCCTTGCCCATGAAATCGCAGAGCCTTACGTTACGAAGCTTGCCAATAGTCCCCGCTATTGCCTGCGCTTCGTGCCTTGATCTGCACAATTTCATGAACAATTCAGAAGCACCATGACTTATTCAGAGGTTCCTTGAAATGAACGACTAGTCTGAACGATGACTGACGAAATCGAGCGCCTATCCGAACTTATCGCGAATTCCAAGCGCGCGGTCGCGTTTACGGGAGCCGGCATCAGCACGGAATCGGGGATAGCTGATTTCAGGAGTCCCGGCGGTATTTGGTCGAGAATGCAGCCGATCGAATTCGACGATTTCGTGTCGTCCGAAGAGATGCGCAAGGAATCATGGCGAAGAAAGCGCGTGATTGATCTTGATTTCAAGGCGGCACGGCCCAACCGCGGGCATCGCGCCCTGGCCGCATTGATCGAGCGCGGCACGATGAGCGCGATCATTACCCAAAACATCGACGGGCTGCACCAGGCATCCGGGGTCAGCGACGCCAAGGTGATCGAACTTCACGGCAACTCGACTTACGCTGTCTGCCTGAACTGTAACAAGCGCTATGAACTCGAACCCATTTTCGAAGCCTTCGAACGCGACGAGACCCTGCCTGTGTGCGGCGCCTGCGGGGGTCTCGTGAAGACGGCCACGATTTCCTTCGGTCAGTCGATGCCGGCGGCCGCTATGGATCGCGCCGAAGAAGAAACCCTGGCGTGCGATCTGTTCATTGCCGTAGGGTCGTCGCTGGTCGTGTATCCGGCCGCCGCGTTTCCGGTGCTTGCCAAACGCAACGGCTCGACACTCGTCATCGTCAATCGTGAACCGACTGATCAGGACGGCGCAGCCGACCTCGTGCTCCATGCCGAAATCGGGAGTACTTTGGGCCGCGCGGTAGGCATCGCCTGATCGGATTTACCCACTTCTCTCAACACGGTTCGTCGCGAGGGCGTTGAGACGCGGCTGTGAGGGAGCGCACGGAGCTGCACGATAAGATAAAACCACAGAGATCAGAGAGAAGTACATTAACTATGTGGCCTGAAAACGGTCTTTCCCCCCCTTTCTCTGTATCCTCTGTGAACACTGTGGTTAATCGCGACCGTATTTGGGAGCCGGGGCTTAAAAACTGACCTATGAGCGGACACTTCGTCAAGCCGGCTTGAGTGAGTACGCCCACTCACCGTTAGCGGATCGGCGCCCGTAGTAGGAGGATCGTGAAAAGTACGAGTTAAGGCCGCATCGGAAATCCGCTCGGGCCCAGCAGTCCGTCCAGGCGTGTCTCGTTCCATTCGATCCAATCGCAGAGCAGCGGACGCGTTTCCCGGGGATCTATCATCTCGTGCGTCGCGAACGACTCGGCGGCCCGGTAAGGCGAGCGGGCCTTCGCGAGCTTTTCCTCGAGTTCGAGACGTTTCGCCGCAGGGTCGGCCGCGCTCGCGATCTCCCGCCCAAACGCCACGGCGACACCGCCCTCTAGCGGCAGCGGGCCCGACTCGGCCGAAGGCCAGTCGAGCACATAGGCATCCGGGCCGAAATGCGCAGCCGCGGCGACGCCGAAGGATTTGCGAACACGTACCGATGCCCAGGGGATCTTCGCCTGTGCCGCCGCGGCGACGGCTGCCATGCCATAACGAATGGTGGCTGCGCTCTCGGCCTCCGGTCCGATCATGAAGCCCGGTTCATCAACGAAGTTGATCAGCGGCAGATGAAAGGTGTCGCAGATTTCGATCATGCGGCGCATTTTCTGAGCGGCTTCGGCGGTCATGGCGCCCGCAAGATGACGGCAGTCGTTGCCGGTGACGCCGACCGCTTGGCCGTGCAGACGCGCGAAGCCCACGATCAGTCCGGGACCGTATGCGCAGGCGATCGGAAAGAAGGATTCCCGGTCGACGACCAGTTTGATTAAGACACCCATGTCGAAGGCATGGCGGCGGTTACGCGGCACGATCGAAGCCAGCTCGTCCTCGCAGCGATCCGTTGGATCGCTGGATTCGATGCGTGGCGCCCGATGCCAGACGCTCTGTGGCATGTAACTCAGGAAGCGGCGGATCTGATCGAGCGCCGCAGCTTCGTCGTCGGCAATATTGTCGACCACACCGGATTTGGCATGGACGGCGACGCCGCCGAGTTCTTCCTTGGAAAGGTCGCGGCCGAGCGCGCGCTTGACCAGCGCCGGGCCGCCGATCATCACCTGGGCGGTGCCGCGCGCCATTACCGAAAAATGTGACGCGACCAGCCTTCCCGCGGGGAAACCCGCCACCGGCCCGAGCGCGGCGGAAGCAACCGGAACCACGCCCATGGCCTCGGCGATGATGGCGAAGCGGTGCGCAGCGTACACGGGTTCGCCGACGGTGCGCGGTTTTCTAGGATCATCGTCGCCGGACGAAACGCTACCGCCGCCACCTTCGAGCAGCCGGACCAAGGGTGTGCGGTGCTTTACGGCGAGGTGTTCGGCGTAGATGCTTTTGCGCAGACCCGCCGCGTTAGGCGATCCGCCCCTGAGCGTGAAATCTTCACCGCCGACCACGATCTGCCTTCCATCGATGCGACCGAAACCGACGACATAATTAGCGGGCGTGAATGAGACGATCTCACCCTCGTCATCGAGGATGGCGCCGCCCGCAAGCCGCCCATGCTCGCGAAACGATCCGGGGTCGAGCAGGCCTGCGATACGTTCGCGCACGGTCAGCTTGCCGCGGGCGTGCTGTTTTTCGATCCCTTCCTCACCGCCCATGGCGGCCGCCAGTTCGCGCCGTTTGGCGGTTTCCTCGATCTCCCTGTCCCAGGTCACTATTAATGAGCGCCGTCAGTGGTAGCGCCGCATAACGGTTTCGGCGAAATAGCGCATTTGCGTGACGGGGTCGTCGGTCACCTGGAATGCAAAATGACTGAGCCCTTCCGCTTCGAGCTCGCGAATATTTTCTATTACGGCGTCCGGCTCGCCGATCATCGCAGCGACTTCTGCAACTTCGGGTACTAGAAACTCACGCTCGTCTTCGCGGGTGTAGACGAGGTGCCCTTCGTGCAGGATGAGATGGCGTCTGTCTGATGGCAGGGTCGCGACGTATTCGCGATACCGCCTGACGTGATCGGTGATGGTGGCGTCGGACGGCAACAGACCTTCGTCCCATTCGCACATGACGTGCAGCAGATTGGTGATGAAAGGGGCGAGGCTCTCGAGGACGCCCGGACTCGACGAGGTTTCGCCGGGCCGCAATACTGCCAGTGGATAGATCGCCTTGCTCGGGACGTCCGCTGGATTGCGGCCGGCGTCCTTCGCGGCGCGCGCAATTTTCTCGCGCGCATCGCGCATCATTTCCAGCGATGCGTTCCAGGTGAGGTGGCCGTCGCATTCGGCGCCGCAGTACCCGAGGGTCTTGGGCCCGAACGCGGACAAGGTGATCGGAATCGCGTGTTCGAGGTTGATGAAACCTTCATCGCGGTGCAGGAGCTGTACCAGGTGCGATTCTCCTTCGCATTCGTGCATGCCGGCGTCGCCCTTGAGCAAGGTTTGGATCAACCGGATCTCCCGCTTCATACGGACTAGCGGCACCGGGCGCAGCCCCATTGTGAGGCGTGCCGTGTTGCCGTTGCCGACGCCGAGTTCGACCCGGCCCGGCGCGAGTTCGGCGATGGTCGCGATGGAATGTGCGATGACGGGCGCCATGCGCGTGCTCGGGACCGCGACGCCGGTGGCGAGGCGTATCCGCTTCGTCTTATTTGCGGCAAGGGCCATCGTTGCGTAGACGTCCGAATAGATCATCTGCGAATCAAAAAACCAGACTTGATCGAAGCCGAGCGATTCCGCCAGTTGGACGAGATCGTAATCACCGATCCGCGAAGTAAATGCGACGCCGAATTTCATCGCCGTCCTTTCTTCAGTCAGGAGATCCCGACGCCGCTTTCTCAATCGCCGCCCAGATCTTATGCGGCGTGGCCGGCATGGTCAGCTGCGTCACGCCCGCCGGTTTGAGGGCGTCGAACACCGCGTTCATGACGGCGATCGGCGCGCCGATCGCGCCTGCTTCGCCGCAGCCCTTGGCGCCCAGCGGATTGCTAGGCGTGGTGTTGTCGATCGACTCGATCTTCATCATCGGCAGATCGTGT
>JAYYZW010000073.1:0-8975 GCA_036339995.1 Pseudomonadota bacterium | reverse complement strand
ACCAACCTGGGCTTCGCAGAATGGGCCCGTGTGTTCGGCGACGCCAAGCTGACCACAGCACTACTGGATCGACTGACTCATCACTGTCACATTCTGGAAACCGGCAACGACAGCTACCGTTTCAAAAACTCAACTACCCAGACCAACAAGGAGAAGATAACCGGGGGAAAAACCAAAACCTGAGCCATAATCTGGCTCCAAGGGTGGGTCAATTCTCAATGCAAAACCCGGGTCAGATTTCGGTGCATATCAACACTCCGAGATCGGGAATTTGGTTTTTAAGCGTTTTGAAAGCGCTTTTTTCCAGTTGGCGGATACGTTCCGCTGAGATTTCGTATTTTTCTGCCAGTGTATGCAAGGTGATTTTGGGATCGAGCAGCCAACGGCTGACCACAATGTCCCGGCTGCGGCTGTCGAGTTCATCGAGCGCTTCGCGCAGGCGCTGAGCCCGAACGGACTCCGCCTCCTGCCGCTCGTAGCACATGGACGGTTCAAAACGCTGGTCTTGAAGATAAGCCGCCGGTACGAATTGATCTTCGTCATCGTCCGAGCGGAGGTCAAAGGAGACATCGTGTGCGTTCAAGCGCTGCTCCATGGTCAACACGTCGCGCGTTTCGACACCAAATTCCCTGGCGACATCCTTGACTTCCTCGGAGCCCATCCAACCGAGGGTCTTCTTGGCGCTGCGAAGGTTGAAAAAGAGCTTGCGCTGTGCCTTGGTTGTAGCGACTTTGACGATACGCCAGTTCTTGATAACGAATTCATGAATCTCGGCCTTGATCCAATGGACGGCGAAGGAAACGAGGCGCACACCCACATCCGGGTCGAAGCGCTTCACCGCTTTCATCAAGCCGATATTACCTTCCTGAATGAGGTCGCCATGGGCAAGCCCATAACCTTTGTAACGACGGGCGACGCTGACCACGAAGCGCAAATGCGCGAGAACGAGTTTACGCGCAGCGTCCAGATCGTCGTGCTCGCGGTATCTGCGGGCCAGGTCCTGTTCCTCCTCGATCGACAGGAGCGGTATTCGCTGGACCGCATCGACATAGGCTTCGAGCGAGCCAGTAGGCAGTGGAAGCTGCAGATTCAGGGCCACGGACATTGTAATTCACACCTCTTTCGGGCTTACCGCCAATAAGTTTAGCACTCTCCACGTTAGAGTGCTAACCGCCGGTCGAGTTCCGCTCGCACGGCACACTAATCCACCGGGTCGAGTTGCTGGAGGCTCAAGACGACACCGATCCAGGCGCCCGACCAGCCGAGACCGCTGGAAACCGTGACCAGCAGAACGGTCTGGGCCGCCGAAAACCCAGCGATCGTGAAGTCGCTCAGGTAGGTTTCGGCGACCCGGGCGACGGGATTCCGGAGTGCCGCGAAGATCGCCCCAACCAGCAGCGCCGCAGCGATCCCGGCCAAAAAGCCGTGAATCGCACCGCCGTAGAGAAACGGCCTGCGGATGTACGCGTCCGTCGCGCCCACGAGCTTGAGCACCTCGATCTCGTCGCGATGTTGGTGAACCAGCGTGCGGATGGTATTGCCTACGATCAGTAAAGCACCGCCGGTGAGCAGCAAGGCTACGATGAAAACCGCGCGTTTGGCCATCAGCCCGATTGCCCTCAGGCGGTCGACCCAGGCGAAGTCGACCAACACGGTGTCGACTAAAGTGTTCGACTCCAGCGATGCGATCAAGCTTTGAGCCCGGTCGGCGTCCCAGGTCCCGGTATGAGGAACGAGGACCAGGACGTGCGGCAGCGGATTGATTTCGTCGTCGACGATGCCCGCCAGGCCTGAGCTTGCAGCAAATTCGGCAAACGCATCGTCGCGGTGGATGAGCCGTACCCGATCAACGCGTGAATCGCCGGACAGTTGCTGCATCAGCCGCTCGGCTGCTCCCGCATCAACCCCACGGTGAAGGAACGCAGTCAGGCTTGCTTCATCGCCCCAGTCCTCGAATAGTGCGTGCTGATTCTGAATGAAGATGTACAGCAAGGCCGGTAAGGCAATGGCGACGGCCATGACGGCAATCCCGATAGCGGTCGGCGCCCGGTTTGCATCGACGTGTTTGAGGCTTTCGCCGAGGGCGCGCCAGTGCTGCAGAAAAAACGGCTCGGTGCGAAAACGCCGTGCACCTGGAGCGGGATTCGTCCTGCGGATATTCATGGCGCCGGCAGGGTATCGCTGAGCAGGCTGCCCTCCTTCAATTCGATGACGCGCCGGTGGCCTTTACGCAATAGCTGGACGTCATGCGTGGCGATCATGACGGTTACGCCGACCTGGTTGAATTGGTCAAATAAAGCCAGGATTTCCTGCGAAAGCCCGGGGTCGAGATTTCCCGTCGGTTCATCCGCCAGCAGGATTGTCGGACGATTAACCACCGCACGCGCGATCCCGACCCTTTGCTGCTCACCAGCCGAAAGCGTATCCGGCGTGGCGCGTTCCTTGTGCAGTAGGTTAACCTTGTCGAGCGCCGCGCGGACGCGTTTACGGATTTCGCGGGGTCTGATCGCCGCGACCGTCAATGGCAGAGCTACGTTCTCGAAAACCGAACGCCTGGGCAACAGTTTGTGTTCCTGAAATATCATGCCGATATGCCGCCGGTAATAAGGGATTTCATGCGCGGAAACGCGTTCTAGATTGCGTCCGTCCACAATCACATTTCCACGGCTGGTTCTTTCGATCAGGGCGATCAAGCGCAGCAGCGTGCTCTTGCCCGCACCCGAATGACCGGTAAGAAAGGTGTATTCGCCGGCCTCTATAAGCAAATCGATATTACGTAAGCCTTGATTCCCGCCAGGATAGGCCTTGGTTACCGCGCTGAAATGAATCACTTTGCGCTTTCCGATACCGTTGCGCCGAAATCTCCCAGCAGCGCCCGGGTAAAATCGTCGGCCACGAACGGCTGCAAATCGCGGTCCTGTTCACCTACGCCGATAAACCGTATGGGCAGGCCAAACCGTTCGGCCAGGGCGAAGATCACTCCGCCTTTGGCCGTTCCATCGAGTTTGGTGAGACACAATCCGGTGACGTCAACGGCGGCGCAAAATTTCTGCGCCTGGTTGATCGCGTTTTGACCCATCGTCGCATCAACTACGAGGAGTACTTCCTGCGGAGCCTTGGCATCATATTTGGCGATCACGCGTTTGACCTTCACGAGTTCCGCCATGAGATTGTCTTGGGTATGGAGGCGGCCCGCGGTGTCGGCGATGAGGACGTCGATACCGCGCTTGCGAGCCGCCGCGCAGGCGTCGTAAATAACCGACGCCGAATCCGCGCCGGGCGATTGGGCGATTACGGGAACCTGTAGACGTTCGCCCCAGGTATTCAATTGTTCCACCGCGGCCGCGCGGAAGGTATCGCCGGCGGCGAGCATCACCGAGCGCCCCTGCGCCTGTAGCATGCGGGTGATCTTGGCGATCGTCGTCGTTTTACCGACGCCGTTGACACCGACGACCAATATCACGAAAGGCGTGTCGTCCGATGAGTCACAGACCAGGCCCTGTTCGCAAGGTTTGAGGATGGCGGACATTTCACGACGGATCACGCTCACCGCCGTATCATCGGTACGAATATTGCGGACGCCCTGTACGATGCGCTCGGTTGCCGCCACGCCGACATCGGCCTGAAGCAGCACGTTCTCGAGTTCTTCCAGCGCCTTGGCATCAAGCCTGGCCGACTCGGCAAACAGACGATTGATCCCGCGCGCGAGTCCGTCGCGCGTGCGTGCAATGCCGGCTTTTAGTCGACGGAACATGAGGAGTATTTGCTTACAGACTTGCCGCCAATTCAGCGCTGGGCGGAACCGCGTTGTTCGGGCATTCGATTTCCGCTGCCACTTAGCTTCGGATTATCGCGTAAATTATGCGTCAAAGCCGTCCGCGCCGTGCCCTGCCGTTTCTCGTTACGTTTATCACAAGCCCGAAAATTGTTCCGACGAGGGGCGGTTCACCTCGCCGCCGGATGCGATATCCTAGCATTCGGCCGAACCCAGGTCTCACGGGAACATTTCAGTGAGCCCGGAGTCCATTTTCGGCAACGACCGGCGGTCAGGAGCGAGAGTTTAATGAAAAGTCTTAGCATCGCGACACTCATAACGGGGCTCGCGATCACGGCACTCGCTGTGGCCGGGAATCGCACGCAGGAGTACAAACTCGACAACGGCCTCGAGCTGATCGTACAGGAGGATCATCGAGCCCCCGTCGCGGTCGTACAGGTCTGGTATCGCGTCGGCTCGAGCTATGAGTATGACGGCATTACCGGCGTCTCTCATGCACTCGAACACATGATGTTCAAGCGCACGGAAGACCTTGAAACGGGAGAGTTCTCGACCATTGTTGCCGCTAAAGGGGGCCGCGAAAACGCATTTACCAGCGCCGACTACACCGCCTATTTCCAACAGTGGTCCGCTGAAAACGTCGAATTGAGTTTCGAGCTCGAGGCCGAGCGCATGCACAAGCTCGTCATCGAAGACGAAGAGTTCGCCAAGTAAATAAACGTCGTATTGGAAGAGCGGCGCCTCCGGACCGACGATAACCCGCAAGCCCTGGCAGTCGAGGCCTCGCGCGCGGTGGCTTTTCAAACCAGCCCTTACCGATATCCGGTCATCGGCTGGGAAGCCGATATCAAAAACATGAGCGCGGACGATCTGCGCCGCTGGTACGATCGCTGGTACGGGCCGAACAATGCTGTCGTGGTGGTGGTCGGCGACGTCGTTCCCAATGAAGTTCACGCGCTTGCGAAAAAGCATTTCGGGCCGCTTGCGGCACGCGATATCCCGCCGCCCAGGTCGCGCCCCGAAGTACCTCAGCATGGTACCAAGCGGATGATCTTTAGGAGCGCGAAAGCCAAAGTTCCCTATCTCATCATGGGTTTCAAGGCGCCCGTTCTGGTCCAGGCCATATCCAGCGCCACGGTCGGGGAGTGGGAAATCTACGCGCTCGACGTCCTCGCCGAGACGCTCGATGGTGACGCCAGCGCGAGATTTCAGCGCAACCTCGTCCGCGGCCGTGAAATCGCCTCTGAGATCAGCGCCAGCTTCTCGTCGTCGTCGCGCTTGACTTCCCTTTTCTCCTTCAACGCCGTGCCGCGGGAAGGCACGAGCCTGGCTGAACTGGAGCAGGCGATACTCGACGAGATCGAGGCGTTGAAAAAGGATCCGCCGAGTGCGGAGGAGCTGAAACGCATCAAGACGCAGGTCGTCGCCGACACCGTGTTCGAGCGTGATTCCATGCAGCATCAGGCCATGATTATCGGAAGCTTGAGAGCGGTCGGACTCGATTGGCGGCTCAAAGACACTTATGTCGACGCCATCAAGGCGGTTACCCGCGAGCAGGTACTCGAGGTTGCCGAGAAGTATCTGAAGCGCGAAGTTCTGACCGTCGCCTACCTTTTGCCGGAGGAGGCATCATGAGGCTTACACTTCGTATCCTTGCGACACTCCTTTGCATCGCAGCGGTCAAAGCCGTTGCCGACACCCCGCCGATCGAGCATTGGACGACGTCGAACGGCGCCCGCGTCTACTTCGTTGCAGCCCCCGAGATTCCAATGATCGACGTGCGGGCCGTTTTCGCCGCGGGTAGCGCCCGCGACGGAGATCGCAAAGGCCTGGCGAATTTGACCAATGGATTATTGAAAGAAGGAGCCGGCGAACTCGATGCAGACGCGTTCAACCGCCGTCTCGGCGCGACTGGCGCGCGCATGCACACAGGAACCGCGCGGGACATGGCCTACCTCCGGCTGAGAACACTGGCCGACGACCAATACGCCGAACCCGCGCTCGACTTGTTCACCGACGCAGTAGCGCATCCGAGGTTCGACGAAGGAGCTACCGAACGGCTGAGGGCGCGTGTGATCGTTGCGCTAAAACGCAAGCAGCAGTCGCCGGGTCGGATCGCGCAGGACGCTTTTTTTGAGGCGCTTTATGCCGACCATCCGTACGCGTCGCCGACCGACGGTACAGAGCAGTCCGTCGCGGGCTTCGAGCGCTCCGACATTCTAAATTTCCACAAACGACACTACGTTGCCCAGAATGCCGTGATTGCGATCGTCGGCGCGCTCAACAAGGCGCGTGCAAAGCAAATCGCTGAGGCCATCACATCGCCGCTCGTCGCCGGAGAAAAAGCCGGGGTTCTGCCGCAGACAACCGCCCCCGCCGTGACAGAGACGCATATCGAATTCCCGTCCATTCAAAGCCACGTGCGCGTTGGTCTGCCGGGCATGCGGCGCGGCGATCCAGACTACTTCCCGTTGCTTGTTGGTAATCACGCGCTCGGCGGCAATTCACTCGTTTCTATACTGTTCCGCGAAATTCGTGCCAAGCGCGGACTTTCGTACAGCGCCTACAGTTACTTCATGCCGATGGCGCAGCCGGGACCCTTCATCGCCGCCTTGCAGACCGACCGAACGCAGCAGGCGGAAGCGCTCAAGATATTGTACGGGGCCATCGAAAAGTTCGTGACGGACGGTCCGCCGAGCGACGACCTGGCCGCGGCCAAGAACAATCTCATCGGAGGTTTTCCGTTACGTATCGACAGCAATTCCAAGATCGTCGAATACATCGCGATGATCGGGTTCTATGATCTGCCCCTCGATTTCCTGGAGACTTTCACTGCCAGGGTCGCGGCGGTAACCGCAGAAACGGTCAAGGACGCGTTCGGCCGGCGCTTCGACATAGATAATCTCGTGACCGTAATTGTCGGAAGAACGAGCGCGCAAGCCGACGATTCGTAACGGCCATGGGGAGCTACGCAAGGGGAGCGGTCCGTATCATCGGCGGTCGCTGGCGCCGCACCCGCATTCCCATCGCCGCCCAACGGGAATTGCGCCCGACGGCTGATCGCATTCGCGAAACCCTGTTCAACTGGCTCGCGATGCATTTGCCGGGAGCGCGCTGCCTCGATCTCTTTGCCGGCACCGGAGCACTCGGCTTTGAAGCATTGTCGCGCGGCGCCGCCTTTTGCCAGTTCGTCGAACACGATGCGGTATCGGTCGCCCAAATGAATGTGCTCAAGCAGCGGTTGGACACTTCGTCGGCAGAAATTCTCCATACGGATGCGTTTCGATGGTTAAGGCGGACGCCACAAGCTTTCGATATCGTGTTTCTCGATCCGCCTTTTGAATCGCCCATGCTCGACCGTGCGCTAAAATGTATCGAACAGGGATGGACGACGGCGGCGAGCATCGTCTACCTCGAAGCGCCAAGCGGTAAATTACCCGAGACGAAATCATGGCAAACCATCAAACAGAATGCGACGCGTCATGTGAGCTACGCGATCGTCCAGCGGTCGCGATAAACTATGCCGCTCTCCGGTTCTAGAAACATTCAACGATAAAAGGGGAACGATTTGATTACGACGGCGATTTATCCGGGGACTTTTGATCCGATCACGCACGGGCATACCGACATCGTGTCCAGGGCCTCGGCGGTGTTTGATCGATTGATCGTTGGCGTTGCCGCGAGCACGGGGAAAAAAACCGTTTTCTCGGCCGACGAAAGAGTCGCGCTCGCATCCGAGATCCTGAGCACGTATGACAATGTCGAAGTCAGGTCTTTCGACGGCTTGATGGTTAAATTTGCGCGCGAAATCGGGGCCACGGTCATACTCAGGGGATTACGGGCCGTATCCGATTTCGAATACGAATTTCAGCTGGCCGGTATGAACCGTAAACTAATGCCCGAAGCTGACACGGTGTTCATGCCGACCTCGGAAAAGTTTATGTATATATCATCCTCGCTGGTTCGTGAGATCGCTTCTCTAGGTGGAGACGTCAGCGATTTCGTGCACCCCCGCATTCGCGATGCCCTGGCCGAACGGTTGGAGACGCACTAGGCATGTGTTCTAAATGATAGGAAGCTGTATCAATTGCGTCGATCCACATTATTCGCCCGCAAGCGGGCTCCTACGGTACTTTCGTCTCATCGCCGCAGCACCGTAGGAGCGGGCGAATTGAAGCCTGCATTTAAAATTGAAACAGCAGGCTAGCATGGCGCTTAAAATCACCGCGGAGTGCATCAACTGCGACGTCTGTGAGCCCGCATGTCCCAACCAGGCAATATTCGAAGGCGAGCTGATCTATCAGATCTTATCGGATCGTTGTACCGAATGCGTCGGGCACTTTGATACTCCGCAATGCGTGGAAGTGTGTCCGGTCGATTGCATCCCGAAGGATCCGGATTATCCGGAAGACCGCGGCGCACTCATGAACAAATATCTGAGCTTGACGAGCGCCGCAAGCGGCTCCGACGTCACCTGACGAAAAGAAATTCACATGCGTAAAGCATTGCCGGTAATGTGGCTTCTGCTGGTGCTCGCGGCGGCGCCGGTGAATGCCGTCGAAGTAGTTCACCCCCGGCACAACGCGATCGCTTCGGCGCATCCAGCCGCAACGGCTGCCGGCCGAACCATCCTCGACGCCGGGGGCAACGCCTTCGATGCGGCCGTGGCGGTGGCCGCCGCGCTCGCCGTCGTGGAACCCTTTTCATCCGGTATAGGCGGTGGCGGATTCTTTCTGCTACATCGCGCGGCCGATGGCAAACAGGTTTTTGTCGACGGGCGCGAAACCGCACCGGGCGCGGCGAGTGCCGACATGTATCTCGACGAACGGGGAGCATTCGTTCGTGAGCGATCGCTCAATACCGCGCTCGGTGCGGGAATTCCAGGGCTTCCCGCGGCATTGGTTCACCTGAGCGAAAATTACGGCAGCCTGCCGCTGGAGAAGACCCTGGCGCCGGCAATCGTCCTGGCGCGCAATGGCTTCGAAGTCGGAAATCGTTACCATCGCATGGCGGGATTCCGCACGAAAGCGTTCGCCGCGTCGCCGGAAGCCGCCGGTATTTTTCTCGATGAGGGCATGCCGCCGCCCGTGGGTTTTCGCTTGAGACAACCGGACCTTGCGGCGACGCTCGAGCGGATCGCCGCTAGGGGAAACGCCGCCTTCTACCAAGGTGACCTGGCAGCGCGCCTGGTCGACGGCGT
>JAYYZW010000072.1:0-13507 GCA_036339995.1 Pseudomonadota bacterium | reverse complement strand
CAAGTTAAGTTCTCTGTCTGGATGTACTTGAGCAGTATCTGCTTTTTACGCAGTAACTTGCTCCCAAAGCGCAAAGACACGCGTTCGAATAAATCGATAAGCCTTCGCTGAAAAAAAGGTGGGAGCAAGCTTGAATAAATTGCAGACGCCGTGATAAATCTATCCGGAATAAATTTGGACGACCGGGGGGTCGCCCGAAGGGTGAGGAACAGGGCGTCCTCATCAAAGCCCGGGTCGACACCACTTACTGCGCGAGTGCGCAGGCGATGACCTAATCGCCGGATTTCGTGCATGTTCCGCGCCGGTCCCGTGACGAGAATACAATGGTATCCGCGGGCAAGCGGTATTGAAAGAATTTCGGATGTCCCGCAAGCAACCAAGAGATCATTGAACGAGACCGGGAGGTCAATGAGATTGTCGGCAATGGGAGACAGGACCGCATGAAGGACATCAATCCGTCACGTCGCGCCATTCTCAAGAAACTGGCATCAGGGACTGTTGTTGGCGTTTTGGGCGCAATCCAGTCGCGCTCGCTATTCGCCGCGCAAGTCGATAGTCAACCCCCCGCAGCAATCCCAAACTTCACGGGCAACGTGATCAGCCGCAGTGACGACCGGTACGAGCTCTGGCGTCAATCCATGGTCTGGCACTCGTGGAAGCCGACGCGCTATCCCGACATGATCACGCAGGCCGCAAGCGAAGACGACGTCGTTGCGGCAGTCATGCACGCAGCGCAGAACGGCATGAAGATTGCCGTTCGTAGCGGCGGCCACAATCCCTTGGCTCCATCGGTACGTGACGGCGGGATGTGCCTAGATCTATCGGGCTTGACCGATATTCAGGTGGACGCAGGCAAACAAACAGCATCGATTCAAACCGGCGTGCGAAGTATCCAACTCACCAATGCGCTGGCGCCACACGGATTATCGTTTCCCTCACCCCATTGCGCATCAGTCGGCATGGGCGGCTTTCTGCTGGGCGGCGGGCTCGGCTGGAACCATCCTTACTGCGAGGGTGTTGCCACCCTCAATATCCAAGCCGCGGAGTTGGTTATTGCAAACGGTCAGCACGTCCGCGCAAGCATTGACGAAAACCCCGAACTGCTTTGGGCAGTACGTGGCGGTGGCCCCGGGCTCTTTGCCGTGGTGACGCGTATGCACCTCAAGGTTTATCCCGCGCCGAAAGCAATCCTGGCGAGTTCGTACGTTGTGCCGCTGGAACGCCTGGAGACGGTAACAACGGTACTGGAGCAGATCAGCGCGGCTACCGATCCGCGCCTCGAGATCCTATGCGTACTCATACACGATCCTGCGGCACCGCCGGACGCGCCGCCTGAGCAATCCAAGATCTGTTTCCTCACCGCGTTCGCGTTCGGTGACACCGCCGAGGAATCCCGCGCAATACTGGCTCCGCTGGCGCGCTCGGAGATCCCCGCAGCGGCCGAAACCAAGCAAGAGAACCAGGCCTACACGTTCGACCGACTTTATCCGGACTTCTTCGGCACCAATACGCCGGGGGGCTATCTCGGTAGGTATGCGGCGGATAGCGCATTCACCGACCAACCAGGCGAGATTCTGCATGCCATGGTGGATCATTTCCGGAAGGCCCCTTCACCGATCTGCCACGTCATCGCCAGCTATGGACTAAATTTGAAACAACGTGACGACGCCTGCTTCTCGGGCGCCACCCGGCATTACGTTGGATGTTTCTCAATCTGGGACGACGCCAAGGACGACGAGGCCGGCTTTGCCTGGCTCGAGCAAGCGATTCCACTAATGGATCCGTTCGCCAAGGGCCACTACGTGAATGAGGTCGAGGTCCGAGTCCGTCCCGAGCGGATCCGGCTGTGTTACTCCGACGACGCTTGGGCACGGCTCCAAGCGTTGCGCCAGAAATACGACCCGCAAGGCGTGTTTCACACCTACTTGGGGCAGACGTAAAGGCAATAGAACGGCCGGATCTAATTCCGTGTTCGTATGATTCTAATAATAATCGCCGATCACTTTGCGATGGGCCTCAGCCGGCGCCGTCATCCCACAGGCGCGTGGCAGCAGCAAAATATTCAGGCTTTCCCGTCGTCCAGATCTCACCCCAATGACGGCCGCCACCGTCGACGACGAGGGTTTCGCCGTTGATGAAGCGCCCGCCCGGACCGCCGACGAACACTGAAGCCTCTGCGATTTCCCAGGGAGAACCCACGCGCATCATCGGGTTGGTGCGCGGATAACGGGAACGTGCCTGCTCTGAATACACGCGCCAGCCCTCGGTTTCGATACAACCCGGCGCGATGCAATTGACTCGGATCCCGAGTGGCGCCCACTCGACAGCGGCATTTTCCGAAAACGCGATCACGCCGGCGCGTGCGGCGGAGGTGTGCGCGACACCGAATAATCCTTGCAGGACGACTACGATGTTCACGATGGAGCCGCCTCTCCCGCGCGATCGCCAGTGCCGGGCAGCCGCGTGCATCATGTTCCAGGTGCCGTTCAGGTTGGTGTTGATGATGGTCTGCCAGCCTTTCTCGGAATAATCGATCGCGGCCTGGGGAAACTGGCCGCCCGCGCTGTTGATCAAGAGATCAAGGGAACCGAATTGATCACCGATCGCCTCGAATGTTCGTTCGACCGAATCGCTGTCGCGAATATCGAGCACCTGTAGCGATGCGGAAAGTCCGTCGCGGTCATTGATAGCGTCTGCCACGCTGCGGAGCTTCTCCTCGGTCCGGCCGCCGAGGATCACCCGAGCGCCGAGTCGAGCGGCCAGCCACGCGGTAGCGCGGCCTATCCCGCTGCCGCCCCCGCACACGAAGACGGTCTGCCCTTTCAGAAAATCGGCCGTGAAACTAGTCGGATGCGCGGCGAGATCTTCGTTCGTTTTCGGTATCGGGACGGGTTCCGCCATGGACTATTTCAACAATTCTCGGCTGATGATCAGTTTCCGTACTTCGGTGGTGCCGGCGCCGATCTCCAACAGCTTGTTACCACGGTACAGGCGGTTGATCTCTGATTCCCAGATGTAACCCATGCCACCGTGAACCTGTACTGATTCGTCGAGCACGCGATTGAGCATGTTAGCCGTATACATGATCGAGGCCGCGGTGTTTGCGTGAACCATGCCACGCCCCCCCCCGCCGATTTCGAGATCGTTCGCCTCGGCCAGCACCTTGAAATTGAGCGCTTTCATCGCTTCGACCCAAACATACATGTCCGCAATCTTCGACTGGATCATCTGGAAATCGGCGATGGGACGGCCGAACTGTTCGCGCGTCTTGGCGTATTCGATGGCGATCTCGAGCGCCCGCTCGGCCATACCGACGCAGATCGGAGAGATCACCGCGCGTTCGAGATCGAGCCCGCTCATCACTACGGCCACGCCTTCGTCCTCGGTACCGACGAGGTTTTCCGCCGGCACTTCGCAATCGTCGAATAGCAGCTCGCCGGTCTGGCTGCCACGAAAACCCATCTTGGTCAATTTCTGGGCGACGCTGAAGCCGGAGAAATCTTTTTCGACGATGAAGGCCGAAATACCATGGGGGCCTTTATCGGGTGAGGTCTTGGCATACACTAGCAGCACGTCGGCGACCGGGCCGTTGGTGATGAACATCTTGCGGCCGTTAAGGATGTAGCGATCGCCGTTTCTACGGGCGGTCGTCGACATCGCGCCGAGCGCATCCGACCCGGCACCCGGCTCGGTAAGGCCGAGCGCGCCGATGGATTTGCCCGCACAGAGACTCGGCAGGTACTTGTGACGCAGGGTTTCGTTGGCATTGCGGTAGATATTGTTCAGGCAGAGGTTTTCGTGCGCGACCCAGCTCAAAGCCAGGGCATGGTTCCACCGCCCGAAGGCCTGCGATACCAGGCCGCTGGTAAAGAAATCCAGTCCCTGCCCACCGTATTCCTCCGGCACGGTGAGGCCGAAATACCCCATCTCGCCGATGGTATCGAACACGTCCTCGGGCCACCATTCCTCGTTATCCATGCGTTCGGCCAGTGGATAAAGCTCGTTTCGCGCGAAACGATTCGCTTCTTCGAACATGGCTTGTTGATCGTCGTTCAGCGCGAAAGCATTGGGACTTGCGAACGTTTCCGCAGCATCATCAGTAGTCATTACGTGCGCCATGGTTTCTTCCTGCGCGCGGTATCGGCGGATCGCGCTCCGATTACGGGGTATCGATCCGGACGATAATGAATCCGCGATGTCTTGTCCACGCGTGAAGACAACTCGCGCTGCTGCCAGACTTCAGTGGGAGATGTGAAAAGCCCGTGCGAAGGGCGCGCGCTCACCGTCCGGCCACTCGAACGCGGTCTCACCGATCAGCTCGAAGCCCTCCGGCATGGAGGAATTCATCAGCAAGCCTCGCGCGAGCGGTGAAGCTTGCGGGTCGTCTGCTTCACGGGCGGTGCGATTCAGCGGGTTGTCCTGGCGCCAGAGATAAACGTAATCGACCCAGGGGTAGGTGGCGCGTAGCACGGCGGGCGCCAGATCGAACAGGGTTTCGGTGAGCGCGATGCGTTCGAGGTGCTGGCGGGTCATGATCATGTTGTTAGCGATCACGGCACAGTTCGTGTGAAACCGCAGGTAATGTCCATCCCCAAAGCGCGCTAGGACGACGCCTGGATCAGCCGCGCAACGTTCGCCGAGTTCAAGGATCAGGCCGCGATTGACGGCATAGTTTCGATCGCCCGCAAGTACGGGATGGGAACCGAAATCCATGACGGCAGGCAGTTGCGCGGCGAGGAATGCTGCGCCAGCGGCTACGGCCAGCGTTTTCTTTCGCGTCGCCGCCCATTGAAGCGGCGGCAGCATCAGCACCAGGTATCCGAAATAGTGCAGTCTTAATTGCTGCAGCATCAGAAAACCGCCGCCGAGAAGCGTAACAGTGAGCAGGACGCGATCGGGTGCCCGGCTGCGGATGGCGGTGAGGGCAAGACCGAGCGCTATCACCGGAAGAAGCCATATCATGAACGTATAACGCTCGGTGAGAAACCTCGCCCGCCCAGCCTCGAGGATCCCGATCAGGCTGGCCGATTCCGTCACGTCGCTGAGCGCCGGCATGTTGGCGAATACGAATCGCCCACCGTGGCCGATTTGGCTCCAGGCGAGAAACCCGACCGTGATCGATCCCGCGGCCAACAGATAGATGTTGAGGCGGCTCGGTCCTCGGTGCGCAAGCCAGGACACCAGGCCAGCGCTCAGAATCGCCGTCAGCAGGTGGAACCAACCCAGGTAGTAAAACGCCCATTCGAAAGCGCGGAACGGCTCCGATGGCAGGAGTATGGCTAGCGATGAGACGACGAGCGCAGCAGCGAACCATGATTCAGTTCGGCGGAGTTCGAGTAATCCCCGCAGCCACAAGAGGACGATGGTGCCGCCGAGAAAGGCCTGCAGGACGAACAATCCGTTGTGAAAGCCGGGGGCGATGCCGAGCACAGCGCCGAACACCACCGCGCGCACCGAACTTGGTGCTTTCAACCAGACCATTCCAGCGCAGAGCGATGCCAGAAAGAAAAAATGCTCGACGAAGTGGTGGTCTATGCGCCCCACGGCGTGAAGTTCCCGGGTCAAGGGAGAAATTGCATAAGCCGACGCCAGCGCGACGACACCCCAGCGCGGGAGCCCGGTGAGCAATCCGAGGACGATGACTAGGCCGACGCTGACCGGCGCCATGGCAACCGGAAGGTAGACGAGAACGGCCATCGGGTCCGCTGTCGCGCCGAGCTTCATCGCGCCCGCAACGATCCCGGCTGCCATGCGATCGTAGGCCCACGGCCAAGTCAGCAGGCTCCCTTCAGGTGCATGAATCGCGGTGTCGAATTGATAAAAGGCGTTTGAATCGGCAACGGTGTCGAGAATTCTGCGGGCGTGATAAAACGAGTCGGCGCCGATCGGAGTGTAATTGTCGCCATCGAATGCCGCTGGTAGCCAGGACAAGGCGAACAGGCAGGCCAGGGTGCTCGTCGCTGCCCATAACAATACCCATTGCATGGAGCGGGACATGCCGTGTTGCCTACTTCTTGCGCTGTTCGAAAAACGCTTCCAGGGTTTTCAGCGTTTCCGGGCTCGAGGCAATCGACGCGACGAAATCCAATTCGAGTTCTAGCTGTTGTTCGAGTGAATTGAGCAGACTCGCCCGCAAGCGGGCTCCTACGTGTGATATTCGCGAACCCATGCCTAGCCTTCATTGAACGCGTAAGCCGGATTGGCGACGCGCACATAGGCCTCTTCCAACCCGAGATCCTTGCGCACGATGTTCGTCCCCATGACTACGGAGACGCACTTGTAGAAAGCAATGCGCCGCGACAGCCCTTCCCGCCCGAAACCGCAGTCGGCCGTGATGATCAAGCGCTCGGGCGGCACGTATTCCAGCGCGTGGCGAATCGTCTCCGCCACCTGCTCGGGCGACTCGACCGTGGTGCGCGTGTGGTCGACCACGCCGATCCCGATCTTCTTGTCGGTCGGATGGTCCTTCATGAGCGCGATGTCCCGCGCCTGGTTGCTGCCGCCTTCCAGCATCAACACATCGCAGTTCATCTCGAGGAAGTACGGCAGCGACCGCGCGTAGCTCGGCCGTTCCCAGTAGAAACTCTGCTGATTCGGATTGCCCCAGCAGGTATGGGCCCAGACCTCGGTATTGACGCCCTCGACCTGCCGGTTGAAGGCCTCGGTATAGAACGCGAGGTCGTCGTCGCTGCAGGGCGGAATGGCGTTGCAGTTGAAATGATGGACCGGCTCCTCGATTTGAATGATGGGGCAGCCAGCATCGGCGAGTTCCCGGTACTCTTCGTTCAGCGCGGTCGCGATATCCATGATCATGTCGCGATCGTTGTCGTAATAATCATTCCACAGCATCATCGGCAAACAGGTTGCGCAGATCGAACCGAACTTAACCGGCCGATCGGTCATTTTCTGCGCGGTCTTCCAGATGGCGGTGAAATGCAACGGGCCGCGCGTGATCTTTTCGGTCACCGTCGGCGGATGCCAGGATTCCTGTACTTCGTAGAGAATATGCCCTGGCTTCATGTCGCCGTAGTCGAGAAAATGTGTACTGTCGCGATATCCCGTGATGCCGTTCAGACGCTCGATGGTATAGAAAAACCACGAGCGGCCGCCGACTTCCAAATCGAAGCGCGTATCGCCGTCGACCAGAATGTCGAGGCCGCAGCGTTCTTGTTCACTAATGTAGCAGGCGACCGAATCGAGATACTGCTCCCGGTATAGCGAATCTCCCATAGCGACTTTGAACGGTCGCCCATAGAGGTTCTGGTTGAACCAGGTCGGTTTCGGAAAGGACCCGACCATGACTGTGGGCATGATTTTGTCTTTCGTCGCGACGAACATGTTGTTTTTCTCCGCCTTTGAAGTTAGTTTGAATCTCGAGCGTACGACCTTCGCTCCACCCACTTGGTTTTCGCAATGTTTTGCATCTCCTCTCCCCGGAGCGGGTTCACGAAGAGAGGGAGTGTCCTGCTATTATTGCTGCCGGTACCGGTGATGTAAAAGCGCCGGTAAGGCCGCCCGTACGGCGGCTCCTCATCGATCTCGGGGTGGGCATATGAAATTCAGTTTTTCCGAAGACCAGCGCGCTATCAGGGAAGCCATCTTCAAGCTGTGTGACGCATTTGACGCCGACTACTGGCTTGATTGCGACAATGAAGGGCGATATCCCCAGGAATTCGTCGACAAAATACGTGAAGGCGGCTGGTTGGGCATCGCCATGCCCGAGGAATACGGCGGCAGCGGGCTCGGCATCACGGACGCCGCCATCATGATGCAGGCAGTGGCTGAATCCGGTGCGGGCTTCACCGGCGCGTCGGCCATACACCTCAACCTTTTCGGATTGAATCCGGTCGTCGTATTCGGTACCGAGGAGCAGAAACAGCGCATGCTCGTACCGCTACTGCAGGGCAGGGACAACGCCTGTTTCGGGGTCACGGAACCGAACGCCGGTCTGGATACGACCAGCATTCAGACGCGCGCGGAGCGCAGCGGTGACGGTTACCTGATCTACGGCCAGAAGCACTGGACCTCAATGGCGCAGCGGGCGAACAAAGTGCTGCTCCTCGTGCGCACCACCCCGCGGGAGGACGTGGAGAAAAAGACCCAGGGCATCTCGCTGTTCTACACCGATCTGAACCGCGATTACGTCGAGATTCACGAAATCGCCAAGATGGGACGCAAGGCAGTCGATTCCAATTCGGTGTTCTACGATGGACTGCCAGTACCGCAGGAGGATTTGATCGGCGAGGAAGGCAAAGGTTTTTATTACCTCCTGCACGGATTGAACCCCGAGCGCATTCTCGTCGGCGTCGAGGCCGTGGGGCTCGGTCGTGCGGCGCTCAAGCGCGCCGTCGATTACGCCAACGAACGCGAAGTCTTCGGACGCAAAATCGGCATGAACCAGGCGATTCAACACCCGTTGGCTAAATGCTGGATGGATCTTGAAGCCGCGAACTTGATGGCATTCAACGCGTCGGCCAAGTACGACGCCGGGGAGGAATGCGGCGCCGAGGCCAACGCCGCCAAGTATCTAGGCGGTGAAGCGGGATTCAAGGCCTGCGAACAGGCGGTCCTGACGCACGGCGGCATGGGCTATGCTAAGGAGTATCACGTCGAGCGCTACATGCGTGAGATCATGATCGCGCGCATCGCGCCCGTAAGCCGCGAGATGATCTTCAATTTCATCGGAGAAAAAGTACTCGGCCTGCCGCGTTCGTTTTGACCGCTCTTCAGCGAACTTAAGCACCCGCTTCCACCTCAACGACGGAGAAGAACATGCGTTTTGGCTTTATGGAGGATTTCCGCAATCCCGTGAAATGGCGCCGGCCGTTTCCCGAGTTCTACGAGCAGATTCTCGAACAGATCATTCGCGGCGAAGCGCTCGGCTACGACAACGTGTGGCTAACCGAGCACCATTTCACCGACGACGGTTACAACCCTTCACTCATGACCACGGCGGCGGCCGTTGCAACCCGCACCAAGGACATTCGCATAGGCACCTTCATACTGTTGCTGCCTTATCAGCATCCCATGTTGGTTGCCGAGGAAGTCGCCAACGTCGACATCTTCTCCGATGGCCGCTTCGACTTCGGCATCGGTCAGGGGTATTCCTACCACGAGTTCAACGCCCTCTGCATGGATCGCTCCGAGCGGGGCCCGCGAATGCGCGAAGGCATCGACATTATCAAGCGCCTGTTCACCGAGGAGCGCGTGACCTATGACGGCAGGTACACACAACTCAAAGACGCACGCCTGTCGCCGAAACCCGTACAGCAGCCCTACCCGCCGATCTGGATCGGAGCACGCGGACCGAAGGCGATCAAAAAAGCCGCCGAATTAGGCTATCACCTGATGGGAACCATCGGGCCCGATCCCGCGCCGCTGTACATCGAAACGCTAAAGGCACGGGGTCACGATCCGGCCGACTTCAAGATCGCGCAGCTGCGTATGGTCTATTGCGCAGAAAGCGAGGACGAGGCTTGGAATGATTGCCAGGATCACCTCTTCCACATGCTGGAGTTCTATCACGACATCCTGTCGAACGCGAAAGATGCCGCAGGTGATGACGCGCCATTGGCCGTTACCAAGCCCGCCGACATGCGGCACTCGGTCCTTGCCGATCACTTCATGATCGGCACGCCGGACCAGGTAAAGGCGAAACTGGAGTCATTCCGGGACGAATATCAATGCACGGATTTCATCCTGGGTACGCAGTTCCCGGGCCTCGACCCGGCCAAGGGCACGCGTTCGCTAGAACTGTTCGCGCGTGAAGTGATGCCCAAATTTCGGGACGATTGAGTGCGTATTCCATAACGAGAAACGGCGCCGTACGAGATCACCGTAGGAGCCCGCTTGCGGGCGAAAATGATACGCCGCGTTCGCCCGCAAGCGGGCTCCTACAAGCGTGATATCAGCTCACCCCTTGGCGATCGCGTCGAGAATGGCGCCGTAGAGATCCTCCAGCATGGTCCGCATTTCATCCTCTTCGATGCCCTTCGGATCCCAGTTGCTGCCGTAACTGACGTTGGTGCCGCCGTCGCCGGTATCGGACAGCATCACGGTCGCGCAGTAATTCTCCATCGGCAGTGCGTCGTTGGCCGTAATGGTGTAGGCGAATACGGATTCTTCATGGGCGATTTCCATTCGTTCGACGACTGTACCGCTGCCGTCGGCCATCTTGATCGTCCGCAGGGCGCCCACGCCCGCGCCGATACAGTCGCACGAGGCGATCATCTCGGGCAGGAGTTTGTCGACACCGCCAAAATCATAGAAGGCCGCGAAGACTTTGGAACGGGGTAAATCGAGTTTTCGTTCAACCAGGGCGTCGTAGGCCATGATGGGTTCCTCCTTGGGCGTTATTGTTAGCAACTCACAGCTTAGCTCCCAAGTTCGCCGCCGTCGATACCTCCGGCGATGCTTTCCGTCTGGATGAATACGCTAATATCACAGGTCGCATCGAATACCGGGCAAACGTTGCACGTTAATGGCGGCGTGTATTTGAATTAGATAAATTGCCCGCAAGCGCGGCTCCTACGGTTGCCGCGGTTAAAAAGTATTGACACCGTAGGAACCCGCTTGCGGGCGAACAGCGATTACGAAATCGGAGGCCGCCCATCCGTGCCAATTTTCGTGTTATTGGCCTTGGTCATAGGCGTCCTCTGCGCACGGGTGCTGCTGCGGGAGCGGCGGACCGCGCGGCGCAAGAGGCTTTTTGCCGCGGCAATCCCGCACGGATGGCACCGCATACTCGAACGCAACGTACGCCTTTATCGCATCTTGCCGGACGATCTGCGCCGCGAGCTGCGTGGCCATATCAACGTGTTCCTGGATGCGAAAGTGGTCCAGGGCTGCCAGGGACTCACCGTCACCGATGAGATTCGCGTCACCATCGCGGGCCACGCCTGTCTTCTGCTGCTGAACCGAGCAACCGATTATTTCCCCGGCTTCACCACGGTCCTGGTCTACCCGGATACATTCGTCGTGCCGACCTCGTCCACGGACGGGCCCTTGGAGACTCGTGATCTCCAGCCCAGACTCGGTGAATCCTGGCATCGCGGCCCGGTTATCCTGTCATGGAGCGAGGTCATGCGCGATGCAACCGAGTATCGCGACAGCTGCAACGTCGTACTGCACGAATTCGCCCACAAGCTCGACGAAGAAAACGACGTGATGGACGGCCTGCCCGTGCTCGACTCCGATTCACATTATGCGAGCTGGACGGATGTTATGCGCAAGGAATACAGCCTCCTGCAGGAAGACGCCGAGCGTGGAGTACCCCAGGTGCTCGACGAATACGGGGCGGCATCGCCGTCCGAGTTTTTCGCGGTTGCGACGGAGGCGTTTTTCGAGACGCCGGTGGAACTCGAAGATGAACACCCACTGCTCTACACGGAGCTCAAAAAGTTTTACAAAGTCGACCCCGGCCATTGGCGAAAGCAATGAGGTTCTAGTCGTTTCCTATCAGCGGTTGCGCGCAAATCACCCGGCGACCAGGGAATAACTGGTAGCGCGTCCACCGCCGGGATCTTTTCTCAATGCGCCCCGGTCGATGAGATCAACGATGTCGCGATGGGCCGTGTCTTGCAAGCATTTGGCGATCTTGACCCACTTCGAACTCGTGAGCTTGCCTTCGAAACCGTCCAGTAGCCTGTTCATCACTTTTATTTGGCGCGCGTTCAAGGGTTCTTTGGCGAAACGTTCCCAGAAGCGGGCCTAGTTCACCCGAAAGCTTTCGAGTAGCCGCCGTCACATGGTTCGGGATTTTTCGCGGCGCTCTCGGCCAGTGCCGTGGCGCCGTCGTTAATGCGCTTCTCTCGGGCGTCCTCGTCTTCGGCAAGCAGGATGTCGAGATAGTAATTGAGCAGATGATGGATGGCGCGCTCCAAATTGACGGTGGGTCCGGGCGCAAAGCCGCGCGAATTTACCCCGGTCTGCAGTGACTCGAGCATGGCCTCGTCTTCGGTTGCGACGAGGCGGATGAAATCGGCGTAAATCTTGTTTTTTTCGGCGAAGCCAGGTTCGTCGAAGAATGTTTCGGGGAGTTGTGTGTAGATGGTGACGCGGGTGCGATTGACGTCGATCGGCGTGGCGACCCAGGGTTGGATGAGGTCATGGCGACCGAAAATATTCATCGTCGGACGCACCCATGTCGTGCAGGCGAACTTGTCGCTCACCTTACCTGCTAGCCACGGCATCGGTCCGAACAACGTCACGCCGTTCGGTGCCATAGTCAAACTCTCGTAAACGGCGTTGTAACCATGGCCGGTCAACTTGTAGCGGAAGTCGTTGACCGGGAAATGGGCGCCGAAGGACGCCTTGTGGATGACGCCGACGTGGTACATGTCCATGAGGTTTTCCGGTACAAACTTCCAGTTGCACGGCACCTCGAATTCGTACTTGTCCGAAGTTTTAGTGTTTTCAGGCTGCAGAAATGCAGCAAACTCACGGACCCCGTCTTCGTCCAGGCATTCGCCCAACGCGCGGCAATCGGGATCGAAGTTAACGAAGATGTATCCGCCCCAGGTATCCAGGTTCACCACCGGGAGGCGGCATGCCTGGAGGTCGAAGCCCCTGACTTCGCTGCTGTGAGGCGCGCCCATCAAGCGGCCGTCAATGCCATATGTCCACCCATGATAACGGCAGATGAACCGCTTGGCGCTGCCCTGGCCGACGGCGACCTCCACCCCGCGGTGCTGGCAGAGGTTGCGAAAGGCATGTAGCTGATTGTCGTTATCGCGGCAGATTACGAGCGGTTCGCCAGCGATCCGCATAGCGTGGTAATCACCGGGGTTCTCGAATTCTTCGGTGCGGCCGACACACAGCCACTCGCGCATGAATATGGTGTCAATTTCGCGCTGGAAGATTTCCTCGGATGTGTAGTAAAAGCCCGGCAGGTGTCGTGCTTCGGAGAGGTGCCCACGGGTCTTTTCGATGGCTTCCCGTGTCTTTGGATCAAGTTCTGCAACCGTCGACATTAGATTTGAATCCTCCTGCGGAGAAGGCTGGCAGTTGCCTGCGGAAAGACCAATTAAATCAATTAGTCAGATGATTAAATCGTAATGAATGCATGCCCGATGTTCAAGGGCGCGCGCGGAAAGCCTGATGCATGCTGCCGACGACGAACGTCGCTAGGCGCTTGACCCGTTCGTTAATAAGGTCTGACGCGCAGCGTTCGCCTGACAGGCTGGTCCCATTGGGCGCCGGACGGATAAAAATGAAACCCGCTGCGATAGCCAAACGCTCGCTTGCGCCGCCATGTTGATATGCACCGAAATCTGACCCGGGTTTTGCATTGAGAATTGACCCACCCTTGGAGCCAGATTATGGCTCAGGTTTTGGTTTTTCCCCCGGTTATCTTCTCCTTGTTGGCCTGGGTAGTTGAGTTTTTGAAACGGTAGCTGTCGTTGCCGGTTTCCAGAATGTGACAGTGATGAGTCAGTCGATCCAGTAGTGCTGTGGTCAGCTTGGCGTCGCCGAACACACGGGCCCATTCTGCGAAGCCCAGGTTGGT
>JAYYZW010000071.1:0-9695 GCA_036339995.1 Pseudomonadota bacterium | reverse complement strand
TTTTCGACTCCTTTTAGGAGGTCCTTAGAGGACATGAACATAATTTCACTGTCTACGATAAAGACACCCGAAATCGTCCCTTGTACTGTCTGAATTTTTCCATAGATTTGATGGAGCGCTTGCAGGGACTGTTCCACATCGTGGACTAGCCTCATTCCTGTGACTGTCTCAATAACGTGAAATCTGTCCCGTGCTTCGTGAAGCATGTCATTCAATTCCTGCAGCTCGTCGGCCAAAATTCGCTCACGGAGTACTCGTAGAGATGTTCGCTCACATGATGCAGTGCGGACTCGATTTGATCGCGGTACTCTTCGAGAATTCGGATCTCGCGAGGTGATATTTCTGCGATCAAAGACGGTTCATCGATGGCCCGAGTCAATTGATATGCAGGCGCATAGCGGTCCAAAAGACTATTCAGCGTGGAATAGTTTCCCAAGGCTTCGGCAAACTTGAAGCGTGAACGCAGGTCCTTTTCCTGTGGAATAAATCGCATTCCGACAGTCGGGCGTTCGTGAGCGGCCGGCGTTACCTCGACGGTCTCGATGATTTTGAGCATACGATCGAAAAGCTCGTATGTTCGGTGTGCGAAGTTTTGCAGCCTGACTTTATCGTTGCGACCGATTCCCGCAAGTTCCGTGAGGTCCAGGGTCGCCTGTGTCGTTATCCGACGAAATTCCGGACTGTATCCAGATACCGCACGTTGTGGATTCATCGAATTCGCGATCGCCCTTTCAAATTGCGTAAGAAAATGAATATCTGCGATGTGATATATAGAGTCGGATTTAAGTAATTGCCAACCACCGTGGTCGGCTTGCAAGCTGGATCACGATTTCGAGCATCGCTTATGGCCAAGTTCCGACTCGCAGTAATGCGTCACGCCAAATCTGATTTGTATAGCGGCGAACATGAGGATTTCTTGCGGTCGCTGTCGGAGCGAGGGGCAGGCGATGCCCGCCGAATGGGGCGATGGATGGCGGAAGATGACCGCCTACCGGAATGGATCTTGAGTTCGCCTGCTCGTCGGGCCCGCGAAACCTTGAACCTGTTTGCCGAGGGAGCGAAGGTCGATTTTGGCGGCCGTACCGAGTGGATCGATGCCCTATATCTGGGTTCACTCGAAGTCATTTTGCATGTTCTCAAGACCCACAAGCGTCATCGAAACTTGATGATCCTGGGCCACAATCCCGGTCTCGAGGAGCTGATAGGGTACCTGGTGGCCGAAATTCCTGAGGCGGGTGAATTCAGAATACGGTTTGCGACCGGCGCCGTCTACGTACTGGAGATGGCGTGCCGCTTCGATAAACTGGAGCGTGGTTGCGCTAACGTGGTGACACATCAGCGACCCAAGGCGCTGGCGAGCTGAAAAAGGGTGGATTCAGGGAATGTAGGCGAAGTACAACATCGGAAACAGCAAAGCGGCGGCGACATACACGATCCACTCGAGTCCACGGCCCTCAAGCAAACCAAGGTAATGCACGACGACTACCACGATGGCAACGACTTAATACAACGCCGTGAGAATGTCTTCCATCCCGTGATTCCCCTTACTTCACAGGCAACTCGGTCTTAATACCAGTGTCGCCATCTGCTTTTGGCACATTAGCGCAATTAATTAAAGTAAATTCTGTGATATTTCTGCATATCTATTGAGAACAAAAGCTTAAGCGCCTAAAGCGTATTGCCTTTAAATAGCGGCTGGATGGCGGCAAAACTGTAATCCGGCAGACCGCCAGGCTTCATTCGCCGTGTGGCCGGCCGTGGTCGCTGCCGGCGCACGTTACAATGTCCGCGATGACCGCAGAACCACCCGAAGAGGCCGCGGGAACACAAGCCGAATCACTGCTCGAGTTTCCCTGTGATTTCCCGCTAAAGGTCATGGGTATGGCCGCCGCGCATTTCGACTCCGTGGTCGTGTCCATTGTTCGTAGACATGTCGAGGATCTCGGCGAAGGAGCGATTAGATCCAAGCAGAGCCGGCATGGGAAATACGTCTCGATCACCGTCACGTTCCAGGCTCAAAGTCAGCAGCAACTGGACCGTTTATATACCGAGCTCTGTGCCCACGAACAGGTGCTGATGGTGCTATGAACGTCGTTCTGCGTGACCTCGGAAGTATCGACTACGAGCAGGCCTGGCATGCCATGCAGAATTTTACGCGGTCCCGCTCATCGTCTTCGGACGACGAATTATGGGCGGTCGAACACCCCGCCATATTCACGCAAGGCCGCGCGGGGAAAAGTGAGCACCTGCTAGCTCCCGGTGAAATCCCGGTCGTCAGTAGCGACCGCGGCGGTCAAGTGACCTACCACGGACCCGGACAATTGGTCTTGTACGTGTTGTTGAACGTCAAGCGCCTGGGCATTGGTCCCCGCGAACTCGTGCGCCGATTGGAACAGTCCTTGATCGACTATCTCGACGTATTGGGGATCGTCGCGGAGAGGCGGGCGGGCGCGCCCGGCGTCTATGTCGGTGCAGCCAAGGTAGCGTCTCTCGGCCTACGAATTCGTAACGGTTTCAGCTATCACGGTGTCGCATTGAACATTGCAATGGATCTCGAACCATTTTCGCGCATCAATCCATGCGGGTATGCCGGTCTTGCAGTGACCCAATTATCGGATTTGGACGGACCTGCCGACGTGTCGTCTGTTATACGAGAATTCGTTCCGATCGTGACTCGGAATCTATATGGTGATCTGCCTATCGTGCTGGAATATGCGTCTGACCCGACCTGTATGGCATGCCTGCCCCAAACGGCATAATTTCAAAACATGAATACCAAACTCGCGACGAAACCGACGCGTGCTCAAAGAGGCAGCGATAAAGTCGCACGGATTCCCGTCAAGGTCATACCTGTTAAAGGGTCGCTACCGCGGAAACCACCCTGGCTGAAAGTTCGCGCGCCGATCGATCCTCGCGTATCGACGCTAAAGAAACTTTTGCGCGACGAGGGACTTCACACCGTCTGTGAGGAAGCATCCTGCCCCAATCTGGGAGAATGTTTCGCGAATGGCACGGCGACCTTTATGATCATGGGCGATCTCTGTACGCGCCGCTGTCCGTTTTGTGACGTGGCGCACGGCCGGCCACAAGCGCTCGACCGCTCCGAACCCGAGCATCTGGCCAATGCGGTGCAGCACATGGCCTTGAATTACGTAGTAATCACTTCAGTGGACCGCGACGATCTGAGTGATGGCGGCGCGGCGCATTTTGCGGACTGCGTGCGAGCGGTGCGTAAACGCGTCCCTTCCATCCGCATTGAAATCCTGGTCCCGGACTTTCGCGGCCGTATGGAGAAGGCGTTGGATGCCTTGTTGCAAGCGCCGCCAGACGTCTTCAATCACAATCTTGAAACCATCCCGGCGCTCTATAGGAAGGTACGCCCCGGTTCGGACTACGCCTGGTCTCTGGACCTCATCCGTCGCTTCAAGGCAGCGGTGCCTGACGTTCCGACAAAATCGGGTTTGATGCTCGGACTTGGAGAGTCGATCGGCGAGGTCAAGTCGGTGCTGAAAGATCTGCGCCGCCACGATTGCGACATGGTAACGATCGGCCAGTATCTGCAACCGAGCAGGGCCCATCTGCCAGTCGAGCGGTTCGTTAGCCCCGAAGAATTTGATGATCTCGCGGAATTCGGGCGTGCACTGGGTTTCCACAACGTCGCGAGCGCACCGTTGGTGCGATCCTCCTATCATGCGGATCAGCAAGCCACGGGCCACGGGATAGGCTGAGCGCCCCAAGTCGACCGTTGGACATCGACTTTTATTCGATCATCAAGACCCTTGTGCTTCCTCCTGGCGCACCCGCGGCAGTTGGGCTGCTCGGAGTCCTTTTTTACCTAAAGTGGCGTCGACTCGGACTCTCGCTGCTGATCATTGCTGCACTCTCGATGTGGGTGCTTTCCATGCCGGTTACCGCCGCATGGATCGCCCGCTCGCTGGAGACAATACCGCCGTTTGAACCGGACCAATTATCGGGGAAATCTGTGGATGCGATCGTCATTCTCAGCGGTGGAGCCTACTCGGAGGCGCCCGAATTCGAAGGGCTCGACACCGTCTCGCGATTAACGCTCGAACGCCTTCGTTACGGTGCGTATCTGCACCGAGTAACCGACATCGAAATTGCTGTTACCGGGGGTGCTCCAGGCGACCTTGAAACACCCGAAGGTGTGCTGATGCGTAACGTTTTGGAGTCGGATTTCGGGGTATCGGTACGCTGGGCTGAAATCGAAAGCCACAACACGGCGGAAAACGCGCTCAATAGCCGTGAACAATTTCCATTCGATACGATAATCCTGGTGACGCACGCAATGCACATGCCGCGCGCGCTGCTAGCATTCGAAGAAGCAGGGTACGATCCAATCCCTGCACCGCTTGGATTTGTCTCAGGGCCGGTATTCGAGCCGGTGTTCAATGATTTTCTGCCGTCGATGAAGGCGCTTTTTGGCACGCGCTACGCGATCTACGAGCTCTTTGGAGCCCTCTGGTATCGGTGGCATTACGGCTGAATTAAAGATTAGCTCTTAAGCACAACAGGTTCCAATTACAATCGTAATGGATCGCAAGGAACACAGGGAAAAATAATTAAATATGGCATGTAAATGGTCATTTTAATTTTACGTCCGTGTTCTTTCTGTTCTCCGTAGTAAGTCTACCTAACAGTTCAATCTATACGTTCTTGCCTATGATGGCTGAACACCTATTCCGAATTAAGAGGCGCTTCCCTTCGAGCTTTTTTCCTCAGCTTCGATCATGATAACGGCGCTCTTAAACCGTCCCCGCGCCAGACGGCTCGTGACTTCCTGGCGTCGTTTCAGGTCGTTTGCGTCCGTCACGATGCGGCCTGTTTCATCGGTCACGATGGCGTATCCGCGCTCGAGCGTCGCTGATGGTCCAAGGGCGGCGAGTAGACTCTCGAAGCGCTTCAGGGTCTGCCCCCGATCGCGCAGGCTCCGATGCAAGGCCGCGTCTAGACGCTGATGAAGATGGGAAATGTCGCGGCGCAGGAGGCCTATCTGCGCTCGCGGTGATCCCATATTCGCGCGGCTTAGGAGCGCGTCGAATCGAGCGCGGTGCAGCTTGAGTTGGTTGCTGATGCCGACCGGCAGGCGTTGCAGCAGCTCATCGAGTCTCTGAAAGTGAATTTCGAGGCGTCGACGTGGCGAAACCAGCCGTTGCGAAAGCTGCTTGAGTTCATGCGCGTGGGTCTTGAGCGCGAACGTCATTGTCGCGCCGAGGCGTTGACGAAGATTCATGATGCTGCCGTTAACTTCCAACGCGTCCGGAGACGCCAACTCGGCCGCTGCCGAGGGCGTGGCTGCGCGAACGTCGGCGACGAAATCGGCGATGGTGAAATCGATTTCGTGTCCAACGGCACTAACGATAGGGATAGGAGAAGCGTAAACGGCCCGGGCAACGATTTCTTCATTGAAAGACCATAGGTCTTCGAGCGAGCCGCCGCCACGGCCGACAATGAGGACATCGCATTCTTCGCGTCGCGACGCATTGCCGATAGCGGCGGCAATCTCCGCCGCCGCTCCTTCACCCTGCACGGAGGTCGGGTAAATAACCACGGGAATCGATGGACACCGCCGTTTAAGCACGGTCAGTACGTCATGCAGTGCGGCGCCCGTGATGGATGTGACGACACCGATTGCACGTGGCCAGTATGGCAGCGGTTGTTTCAGATCCGGATCGAACAGTCCTTCGTCGTTTAGCTTGCGTTTCAATTCCTCGAATTTCAGCCGCAGTAATCCTTCGCCAGCCGGTTCGAGCGCGTCGACAATCAGTTGAAAGGATCCGCGAGCCGTGTAGAGGCTGACACGGCCGAGGGCTAAAACCTGCAGTCCGTCTCTGGGTTCGAAGCCAAGCAGATTATTGCGGCTGCGAAACATAGCGCAGCGGAGCTGCGCACCTTCGTCCTTCAGCGAAAAATAGATGTGCCCGGACGACGGCCGGGCGAGGTTGGAGATCTCGCCCGCGACCCAGATGGTACCGAATTCGTCTTCGATCAGCGTGCGGGCTGCTTCATTGAGACGGGTAACGGAGTAAACGTCGCGCAGAGCAAGGGCTGAAACACCTGAATCGCCTCCCGGCCGGGTGGTTTTTCTGTCGCGCGACATTTACCGGTAGGCACCGAAACCCTATAATTAACAATTCATATTCTACGGGATGTCCTGCAGTCATGCGCGTCGCTGACAACGGTTTGACCTTCGATGACGTACTGCTTGTCCCCGACTACTCGGATGTCCTCCCGCGCGAAGTCGACCTCAGTTCTTACCTGACACGCGAGATCCCCCTGCAAATTCCGCTTCTGGCGGCGGCCATGGACACGGTTACCGAGGCGCGTCTCGCCATCGCACTGGCACAGGAGGGCGGAGTCGGCATTATCCACAAAAACATGAATCCTCTTGATCAGGCGGTTCAAGTCCGGCAGGTAAAGAAGTTCGAGAGCGGCGTTATCCGGGATCCCATTACGATCGATCCCAGCGTCAGCGTCGGCGAGGTGCTCGCGCTTACGCGAGCGCACGGCATTTCCGGCGTACCAGTGGTCGACAACAATCAGGTCGTCGGTATTGTAACGAGCCGCGATCTAAGATTCGAAACCCGGTTTGATGCACCGGTCGGTGAGGTCATGACACCGCAGGACCGCCTCGTAACCGTCGGCGAAGATGCCGAAAAAGAGGAAGTCATCGCGCTCTTGCACCAGCACCGAATCGAGAAACTGCTGGTCGTTAACGGCGATTTCGAGCTGCGCGGAATGATCACGGTCAAGGATATTCAGAAAGCGGACGAATTTCCCAACTCGTGCAAGGATTCGGACGAAAGACTGCGTGTCGGAGCCGCCGTCGGCGTCGGCGAAGGTACCCGGGAACGCGTCGAGGCATTGATTGAAGCAGGCGTCGACGTCATTGTCGTCGACACCGCGCACGGCCACTCGCGAGGCGTTTTGAGCACGGTCAAATGGGTTAAGAATCAGTTTCCCGATGTGCAACTGATCGGAGGAAATATTGCTACGGGAGACGGGGCCGAAGCTCTGGTCGAGGCGGGCGTTGATGCGGTCAAGGTCGGTATTGGACCCGGGTCCATCTGTACGACGCGAATTGTCACCGGCATCGGCGTCCCTCAGATCACCGCAGTCAGCGGTGTCGCCGCGCGGCTCAAGGACAAGGGCGTACCTTTGATCTCCGACGGCGGCATACGCTATTCAGGGGATGTCGCCAAGGTTCTCGTGGCAGGCGCACACAGTGTCATGATCGGGTCGCTCTTCGCGGGAACCGAGGAAGCACCGGGAGAAGTGGAGTTGTATCAGGGGCGGACCTATAAGTCGTACCGCGGTATGGGGTCTCTAGGCGCCATGTCCAAAATACACGGGTCATCTGATCGCTATTTTCAGGAGAGCGACGAGATCGAAAAACTCATACCCGAAGGCATCGAGGGCCGCGTTCCCTACAAAGGCCCGATGAGCGCAATCGTCCACCAGATGGTCGGCGGAGTACGTGCCGCCATGGGATATACCGGTTGCCGGGACATCGAGGAGTTCCGTAGCAAACCCAAGTTTCTCAGGGTCACCGCAGCCAGTATGCGCGAGAGTCACGCGCACGACGTTCAGATCACCAAAGAGGCGCCGAATTATCGCCTCGACTGAGGTTTCATCAGCCGCACCGCACATTCCATTGGAAGCGACCCACGTAACCGATCCCGGCCCCGATCTACATGCCGATCGGATCCTCATTCTCGATTTCGGCTCGCAATATACTCAGCTGATAGCACGGCGGATCCGCGAGGCGCAGGTCTACTGTGAAATCAGACCATTCGATCTCGACGACAGCGCCATCCGTGATTTTTCACCCAGCGGTATCATCCTTTCGGGCGGGCCGGAATCTGTACATGAAAACTCCGATTTCCGCGCACCGTCGGCTGTTTTCGAAGTCGGTACGCCGGTGCTTGGAATCTGTTACGGCATGCATACGATGGCGGTACAACTCGGCGGTAAAGTGGATGCGTCCAGCGGACGTGAATTCGGCTACGCGCGCGTACGCGCGCGGGGACATTCGAAATTGCTGCGCGATTTACACGATGCAACGAACGAGGAGGGTCATGGTTTACTCGACGTTTGGATGAGCCACGGCGATCACGTCACGGAGTTTCCGGAAGGGTTCAAGCGCATCGCATCGACCGACAATGCGCCGATCGCGGGAATAGCCGACGAGACCCGCGATTTTTACGGATTGCAATTTCATCCGGAAGTCACGCATACCACTCAAGGGCAGGCGATCCTCAATCGCTTTGTCCACGAGATCTGCGGTTGCGGTGCGCTGTGGAATCCCAACAATATCATCGTCGATGGCATCGCCCGAATCCGCGCGCAGGTTGGCCACGATCGGGTGCTACTCGGGCTTTCCGGAGGCGTCGACTCATCGGTTGTAGCCGCGATCCTGCACGAGGCCATCGGCGATCGCCTGACCTGTGTATTCGTCGACAATGGGCTCCTGCGCCTGAATGAAGTGGACGAAGTCATGGCGACGTTCGCCGGGCACATGGGTGTCGATGTCCGATCTGTCGACGCTTCGGAACAGTTCCTCGGCGCGTTACACGGTGTGACCGATCCGGAAGAGAAGAGGAAAATCATCGGGTGCACCTTCATCGAAGTGTTTGAGCAGGAAGCATCGACTCTGGACGGTGTTGCCTGGCTGGCCCAGGGCACTATCTATCCCGACGTGATCGAATCGGCCGGTGCAGGAACAGGTAAGGCGCACGTCATCAAATCGCATCACAACGTCGGCGGCCTGCCGAATCGAATGAAGCTCAAACTACTTGAGCCTCTGCGGGAATTATTCAAGGATGAAGTACGAAAAATGGGTGTTGCTTTAGGTTTGACGCGTACCCTCGTCTATCGACACCCGTTCCCCGGTCCGGGCCTCGGCGTTCGTATCCTGGGCGAAATCAGACAGGAATACGTCGATTGCCTGCGCCGCGCGGACGCGATTTACATCGAAGAGCTGCGCCGCCATGATTTGTACGACAAAGTGAGCCAGGCGTTTGCAGTATTTTTGCCGATTAAGTCGGTCGGCGTACAAGGCGATGCGCGGCGTTACGCGCATGTGATCGCACTTCGAGCCGTGGAAACCGTTGACTTCATGACGGCGCATTGGGCCCACCTCCCCTACAAATTCCTTGATATCGTTTCGCGGCGGATCATTAACGAAATCGAAGGCGTATCGCGCGTTGTCTACGATATTTCGGGCAAGCCACCAGCGACCATCGAGTGGGAGTAGTAATTAAATTTTAACTCATTTTGAAAACCAGTTGCTTCACGCCTGACCCAGGGGCGTGCCCGCCGCCAGTCCATTTTCCGCCGCATAGTCGTTGGCCGCCATCTTGCCGCCTACGCCCCTGACCCGTTTAACCAGGATGCCACCGTCGGCTGTGGCAACAACAAAACCTTCTTTATCTACAGAAATGACTTCGCCGGGATTACCGGCCAAGCCTTCCAGGCGCACACAAGTATAGATCCGCAACCGCTTGCCATTGTGCATGGTCCAGGCGCCTGGTTGGGGATCCGCGCCACGGATCAGATTGTGTACCGTCAACGTCGGCTGGCTCCAATTAATTGCCACATCGTCATCGGTGCACCAACTCTCGTAGGTTGCCTCAGCTTCGTTTTGAATGATCTTGGGCCCCTTGCCCGCGATCACC
>JAYYZW010000070.1:0-22141 GCA_036339995.1 Pseudomonadota bacterium | reverse complement strand
TCTATTAACAGGGTGATAAAGACGACGATGAAAACCTGGATCAGCCACGATTCCTGATGGAGATAAATCGCTATTTTGGAAATGATCGCGTTGTTCATCGGTAGTTTCCCACGTTTCGCTTAATCGATCCTAGTGCGCCGTTTCGGGTAAAACTTTCATAATTAGTGTCCATCCATAAACGTTAATATTTCTCTCGTAAAGGCGCAAAGACGCCAAGAAAGCAGTTCATATAATTCTTATACATTTCACTTATCACTTTGCGATCTTTGCGTCTTGGCGAGAGTTGTTCTTGCTGGATGGATACTAATTAGTTGGATTTTCGCCCCTGGTGGCCTTGCTCACCCTTGCGTAGAGCCCGCTACGCGGCGTCCTCGCGCCTTGCCAGGAACGGAAAATCCAGCGCGACTTAAGCAACTTTTTCACGGGACGGCATACTAGAACCTATCTCAAAATTATCCGCATGTGCATTGTGCTCTAAAAGCGCGATGGCGAGGCGCAGTGCGCGCAGGCCCGAGTTCCGCTATGTTCAAGCGCTGCAACGAAGCCAGCGCACTTTCAGGGCGCAACCCGGGGCTTAAGGCTCATCGCGCATTTCGGCGTTGCTCGTCGCTCATTTAGCACCGCTAAACCACACGCCTCGCGCTTTGATATTCTGCAAAAATCGCTCCCGGCGCACACGCGGATAATTTTGAGATAGGTTCTAATATATCGCTTCGACGACGAATCCCTGCTGCTCCAGCCGGCGAAGAATGCCCTTCTCACCCGGCAAATGCATTGCGCCGACTGCAACAAATACCTTTCCCTCATCGAACAATGGCTTCAGTCGCTGCACCATCTTCTCGTTACGTTGCCACAAAAGTTTGTCCAGGAACGCCTTCTTTTCGTCGGTCACGTACCGAAGGGTAAGGCGCGTCAGTGCCAGAAGGTCACGCGCCTCATAATGTTGCACCATGCGTTCGATATCTTCTTGAAAATGGTCGTAGTGACATGCGACTTCCCGTAGCATCTCGACTTGATCATTTTCGGCGATCGATTCGAAGACGGCGATCTGCTCTTCCACCGTTTCAAGGCCGATCAGTTCCTTGCCGACCGCTTGAGCCGCCATCATCAACACCAGGTCTAAAGGTATACCCTCTTTCCCGGCGGGAAGACTCAAGGCCGTAAAAACCGCCCAGGGTTTCATGGTGTTGGCGATAACCGTTGGTATGCCGTAGTTTTCGAGGTGGCCCGCGGCAAGCTCGAATAATTCCCTCCCTGCTATATCACTCAAGCGCCGGCCGTCCAGGTAGAACATCGCCGCTTGCAGATGGAACACAACATCGGCATCGAGTAGCAATTCCATGGCAAAGCGCTCACTGCGTTCGAGTTCGTCAGTGACGATATTCGCGATTGCTGTGACCCGTGGATCTGACACGTGCATCGTTCCAAGCACGAAGTTTTCCGCTTTGCCGGGGCGCATAACGCGCCACAACAAGCCGCTGGGATGCTTGATGTTCCCGCTTGTTATCGCAGGGCCGATGACCAGGGGCGGGCACTTCGCCGCAAATGCCGCCTGATAGCCCGCGAGGAAGACGGTCAACATGAGCGTCGGTAAAAATTTTACGTTTGCTGCCATTCGGCTATCACAAAAGATTGTCGTCGCCAAGATCGAGTTCGGGATTCGGATTCCACCTGCGCACGCGATCGACGATCGCTCGCCACTTTTCCGATTTGGACAATTCTTCGATCCTGGGGCTCTCGCCATGCCCGTGCATACGCATAAGCCTCACCTGCGCTAGAGGACTGTATTCGCTACCCAGTTCATCGAGGATTTCGACAACCGCCTCGCGATGATTGCAGATCAGCAGGATGTCGCACCCGGCGGCGAGGGCCGCTTGCGCGCGATCGGTGTAACACCCGCCGGCTTCCGCACCGGCCATGCTGAGGTCATCGCTGAACACCACGCCCTCGAATCGCATGTCTGCGCGCAAGACGTCTTCTATCCAAATTTTTGAATACCCGGCCGCGTGTCGATCGACCTTGGGATAGAGTACGTGTGCTGTCATGATTCCCTCGATTCCCGATTCGACCATACCGCGGAAAGGCACGAGGTCTGCCTGTTCTATGTCGTAGAAATCACGTTCGTCCACTGGAAGCTCGACATGAGAATCCGCGGTGACGCAGCCGTGCCCCGGGAAATGCTTGCCCACGGCCGCCATCCTCGCGTCGCGCATGCCCGCGACATATGCTCGCGCTAGTCGGGTCACCGCACGGGGAAGGGCGTGAAACGCACGATCGCCAATGATCGAACTGTACGCGGTTCGAAGATCCAGGACCGGAGCAAAACTGAAATCGAGCCCTGCACTGCGGAGTTCTGCGGCCATGAGCCAACCGCAATCCCTGGCTAGTGCCAGGCCGCGGTCGTGATCCTTGTCATATAACTCGCCGATGGAAGCGAGCGCCGGAAGCTCCGAAAATTCGGACCGGAAACGCTGTACACGGCCGCCTTCCTGATCGACCGCGATGAGCAACCGGGGCTCGCGGAGATTATGGACCTCATCGGTCAATTCCCTCAGTTGTTTAGCGCTCTCGGAATTTCTCGAAAACAGGATCACGCCGCCTACGAACGGGTGACGCAGCAGTTCGCGATCCTCGGCACTGAGGCTGGACCCCTTTATATCGATCATCAATGGGCCGAGCACTACCGGCGCCGTCCTTTAACTCGCGTACGCATGTTCCAACAGTTAAGGATCCTCTGGATAAGTCATGGTGCGTCTGAATTGTTCGTGAAATCGCGCAGATCAAGGAACGAATCGCAGGCAATAGCGGGCACTATTGGCAAGGTTCGTAACGTAAGGCTCTGCGATTTCATGGGCAAGGCAGATGTGCTACGACTTATTCAGAGGTTCCATAAATGCTAGCCCGCATTTCTCACTACCCTTTTACTGCGTTCGTCGATCCGCACGTTGTAAGCGGGCGTACTCGCTCCAGCCGGCTTGACTTAGTATCGACTAAGCGGGCGCCGTCTTCCGGTCCTTGCGCCTCCTTACAGTCGCGCCTCAACGCCCTCGCGACGGACTGTGGCGAAAAATGTGAGCTACGATCGATCGATTTGCCAGTGATCCCGTAGTCGATCACCAATCAGACTGAGCGCGACAACAACACTCATCAGCGCGAATCCCGGCATGATGACCAGATGCGGCGCCACCAACATATAGCGCGTACCGTCGCGTATCATACTCCCCCACGATGCTGTGGGCGGCTGAATACCCAGCCCGAGAAACGATAGTCCCGCCTCGGCGACGATGACCCCTGCAAGACCGAAGGTGATTTCCACGATGATCGGCGCGGTGATCAAGGGGAGGACATGACACATTACGATTCGCGGGGGCGACGTACCCAATGCGACCGCGATCGATACGTGATCGCGATGCTTGACTGATAGAGTTTGCGCGCGGGCAAGGCGCGCAAACCCGACCCAGCCCACAACGGTAAGCGCAATAACGACATTGCCGATCCCCGGTCCTAGAATTCCTGCCAGGGCGATCGCGAGCAGGATGCCGGGAAAAGCAAGGAACACATCCATCACGCGCGCGATAAGCAGGTCGATGACCCCTCCTTTCCATCCTGAATAGAGGCCGACTCCGGTACCGATCAGGCACGCGCACGCGACGACCGCAAGTGCTATTGCGAAAGATACGCCTGCGCCGGCCGTGATACGGGTTGCTACGCTCCGTCCGAGATCATCGCGCCCCATGAGTGCTGCAGTCGACGGTTCGACCAATATACGGGCCAGATCAATCTCGTCGGGATCGGACAATACGAACGGGGAAAAAGCGGCCAGCACCAGCCACGAGAGTAATATGCCCAGAGCGATGCGGGTCGACAAGGCCATTAATCGAGTTCGATCCTCGGATCGAGCATCGTGTAGGCAAAATCGGTCAGCGAATTTACGAATACGTAGCTCAGGCTGATCATGAGTACGCAGCCTTGCAATACTGGGTAATCCCGCCTGTGAATGGATTCGACGGCAAGCTGTCCCAGGCCCGGCCAACCGAATACGATCTCGGTGATCACTGCTCCACCGAGCAAGGCACCGAGTTGCAGGCCGATGACCGTAATCACGGGAAGTGCGGCATTGCGGCATGCGTGATCGACGATCACCGTGAACTCGGTCAATCCGCGCGCCCGCGCTGCGGTCACGAAAGGCTGGGCCAGAACGTCTGCGAGCGCTGCCCGCACCATTCTTGCCACCAATGCCGCAAGCGAAACGCCTAGGGTGATCGCCGGTAGAACAAGGGCCGCTAATCCGCCCGCACCGCCAATCGGCAGCCAATTCAGTTTCACCGCGAAGACGATGATCAATAACGGCCCGAGTACGAAATTCGGCACCGACATACCGAGAACCGCGAGCAGGCTCGCTGCCGTATCCCATCCTCTGCCGGCATTGAGTGCTGCAACCACACCCAGGGGCAGACCGATCGTGATCGCTACCATCAAAGCCGTGCCTGCGAGTAGCAGGGTCATGGCGAAATGAGTCCCGAGCAGTTCCGAGACGGGACGCCCGGTATGAAAGGAGATTCCGAAGTCAAACCGCATGACGCCACCGGCGAAACGCAACCACTGCTCCAATATTGGCCGGTCAAGGCCCAGCATGGCCCGCAATTCGGCACGGTCCGCGCTGCTGGCGTATTCTCCGAGCATCACTTCGACCGGGTCACCCGGAACCAGGTGAATGAGCACGAAAACGATAGAAGTCACACCCACTACAACGGTTGCCGCCGTCGCAATACGCGTCGTGATGTTTGCACCCATCGCCGTGTATGCTAACAGGAGATCACGAACCTGACGCGCGCTGTGACCGGGCGAGTTCCCGTGTAAGATACTGGCCCGCGCCTTGCTGGAAGAACGCGTTCGAATAAGCTGGTTAGCTGGTCTCTCCCGCGGTATCTTCCGGTCCCGCCGTACCGGCGCGTCGGACCCCGGGCAAAGGCATAGAACAATCGGCCGCGGTCAATCCCGTATATCAACCGGCGTACCTTCCTCGACCTGCTCGAACAACTCGACAACATCCGCATTACGCATTCGAATACAGCCGCGGGAACCCGGGCGGCCGAGCGGGGTGCCGTCCGGGCTGCCATGAATGTAAATGTAGCGGGCCTTGGTATCGTTATCTCCGCCCGAGTTTCGGCCAGGCTCGAGGCCGCCCAACCACAAGATTCGCGTGAGTATCCAATCGCGTTCCGGGTGTTCGGCTCCGATCGCGTTTGAGAAGATATCTCCGGTCGGTTTGCGCCCGACAAAAACCGTATTGACTGGGCAATCCTGTCCTATCTTCTCACTGATTTCATGCCGCCCACACGGCGTGCACTCGCTGTCCAGGCGTTCACCGGACCCGTTCCTGGCCGTCGACACTGGATAGCTCGATACGATCCGGCCGGCTTCCAACACGCGCAATTGCTGGCGGGAAAGGTCAATATCAAGTCTTTTATCGGTTGCCAACGCGATTTACCTTTGAGGTGAATTCCAATTCATCGAAATTTCCGTGCAGATCGGTTGAATACCCGACGATTTCTTCGCGCGAGACCAGTAGCTGGTCCTCGAACCACAATGGCAGGTAAGGAAGATCGTACAACAAGCGTTCCTGCAGTGCGTGGTAGAGCCGTACACGTTCCTCCATGCCAGCCGTCTGTTCAGCCGCCTCGATCAATCGGTCTGTCTCAACTTGCCGGTAACGGCCGCGATTGGCGCCGACAGGCGGCAAGGCGTCGCTGTGGAACGCATGGCGAAAAATGTCCGGAAGCCGGAGCCCGACCCACGATAGCGAATATACCTGAAAGCGCCCATTCTTTACGTCACCATAGAAAGTACCCCAATCAAGGCTCTGAATATCGAGATTGATTCCCACACTCTTCAGTTGACTCTTGAGCACGGTGGCGATGCTCAAGCGAAAATGGTCACTCGATGTCTTGTAGTAAAGGCTGATCTCTCCGTCTCCATATCCCGCTTCAGCGAGCAGTTCGCGAGCCCGTTCCGGATCATAAACAAGGGCATTCAGATCCCCTGCACCGGCCCAATGTTCGGGCGGGAAAATCGCGTTGGCCCGGCGCGCGTAACCGCGAAAGATATGTTCGATGAGGGCGTCGCGGTCGATGGCGTGTCCAATCGCGCGCCGTACTGCATGATCGCTCGTCGGACCGCCCTCCAGATTGAAGCCCAGATAGGAAAACGTTGCGCCGTCGACATGCCGGGCATTGACGCCGGACTGCGACGACAACCAATTGAACAAAGCCGGTGGAATATTACCCTGGATGATATCGAGCTCCCCGTTGACGATTTTAAGGGCGCGAACCGTCGCATCCTTGACCGTGTGAAACTCGAAGCGGGCGCCATCGGCACGGCGCCGCATGAGGATCATGCCGCCGGTTCTCGTATCGAGGTACTCGAATCTACCCGACGTTCTGCGCATGTCGTACCTGGAACGCTCGGCACCGGCGTCCTCGGATGACATGACACCGATGACGAGGGTGCCGGGGAATAGCAGATCGGGGCGTTCGAGATGGAAATCGACGGTCTTGGGATCGACGACCGACATCGACCGAATATTGACGAGTGAGGCCTTGTGGGGAGACGCCCTCGCGGGATCGAGAACCGAACGGTAGGTCGCCACGACGTCATCCGCGGTAATGGTACGGCCGTCATTGAAGCTTGCATTCTCATTGATGAAGAAGCGATAGTGAGTGGAAGAGCGCTGTTCCCACCGCGCGAGATCAGCAACGGGCGTGGCCGCGAGATCGAAATCGACCAGCGCCCGATGCAACAACCGAACCAGGCGATACGATACGGCATCCGTCGCAAATCTCGGATCCAGTGTTGCCGGTGCGACAGGCAGGCCGATGCGAATCGCATCGCGACCCTGCCCGCGCTCCGAACAGGCGGCTGCGCCGAGGATCAGCAAGGCTGCAGCGATGTATTTGAATAGCACTGTACGAATTCGTTTCATCTCCTTTCGAAGAACGAAATGGACTCTACGTGAGCGGTCTGCGGGAACATGTCGAGAATACCCGCTTCGGAAAGATTGAATCCGTGCTCGCGGATCAAAACCGCGGCGTCGCGTGCGAACGTAACCGGGTTACAGGAGACGTAGACCAGTCGGCTCACGGCATCGAAAACGCCGCTTTGCAGCAAGATCAATGCGCCTGTACGGGGCGGATCGAGCAGTACTTTCGTAGCCTTATGCAATTCTAAGGCAGGAATCGCATCGGCTCGCGCCAGGTCCACGACCTCGAATTCGACATTGGACAGTCCGTTCGACAGTGCATTCATTCGCGCGCGGTCGACTAGGTGTTCGTCCCCTTCCGCACCTCTGACCTGTCCCGCCCGGCGCGCCATTAGCAGCGAGAAACTCCCGATTCCACAAAAGAGATCGGCGACCTGATCGTGCGGCTCCAGTTCCAGGTAGTCGAGAGCGCAAATGACCATTAGTTCGTTTATATCGGCGTTAACCTGGGTGAAATCGGTCGGTGTAAAGGCGAGACTTAGTCCGTCCACGGTGTAGTGCAGTGACTCTTCTTCGTTCCCTGTCCCGACAATGGAATTGGGGCCACCGCTCTGTAGGTAAATTGAAAGCTCCGATTCAGAGGCGATCCAGATCGTTCTCACCGAGTGCCGCCAGATGTCGAACGACCAGCGCACCGCAATCGTCTCCCAGCGCGACCTCGATTTGAGGCACATTGGCGGAAATCGACAGGTTTTCTATCAAGGCGCGCAATTCCAGCAGCCGATCGTCCACCCTGGGATCAAGAATGTTGCATCGCGCGGAATCCGCTATATAAGGTTTGGCGCGTTCCCGGAAACCGACCAACACGCCGCCTTTTTTGCGAACGGACTTCACCCCGAGAAACACCTTGCGCCGATAGCCCCATTGGGGGCCGCGAATGGGATCGGAAATTCGCCGCGGCGTGATTCCTGCCTGATGCCGCAATAACTCGATCAACACCCCCTGCTTGTGCCGTAACTGGTACGCCTCGCCGACGTGCTGCATGCTGCACCCGCCGCAAACGCCAAAATACGCGCACCGAGGTACGATACGGTCGCCGCTAGCTTGCAGAACTTCCACGACCTCCGCTTCGTCGAAGCGCCCGCGTTTGCGCAGAATCCGTGCGCGAACGCGTTCTCCAGGCAGCGCACCGAATACAAACACGGTTTTTCCGTTGATGCGGCCGACGCCGCGGCCTTCATGCGACAGGTTGTCGATCGAGACTTCGACGAGTTCCCGGCGGCGACGCACTACAGACGCGGCTCCGCCTTAGATGAAGGGTTGGTATTCGTTTGCATCATCGACGGGGCGCCTTACAGCTTAGCCTGCGTTATTCCAAATATGAGAGGGCGCCGTCGGAGTTCAGAGCGACGATGCCGCGTTCCAGGCGCTCAGAAACTCCTGCAAATGGGGGTGTTCGCTCGATGCGAGAAAATCCTGAACTTGCTCCAGTTCGCGGCGCAGTTGAGTGTCCTGTAGATGGCCGCGCATGTGCTGAAATTTCAAGAATACGAGGTAGGTGTTCAATACATCAGTTTCGCAGTAAGCGCGGATCGCCTTGATCTTCCCGGCGCGATAGTAATCCCACACATCGGCCCCGGTCATTCCCATTTTGCCCGGAAATCCTAGGATGCTGGCCATCTGATCCAGGGGTGCAAAAGCCCGTGCCTGATATCCAGCAAGCACATCCATCAGGTCGATGTGCCGCCAGTGAAAACGCCCGAGGTAATTGTTGTAGCGGAAACTTCGATCTTCCTCTCCGGTATCCCAATACCTCGGCGCCGCAATGCCATGAAGCATCGCCCGATAATGCAATACCGGCAGATCGAATCCGCTGCCATTCCAAGACACCAACGTTGGTGAATACCGCTCGACGCCCTCGAAGAAGCGACGTACGAGTTCTTCCTCGCTTGAATCCTCTTCTCCCAGCGACCAGAGTTTTAGCCGATCGTCTTCACGAAAAGCCGCCGCTATGGCAACAATACGGTGTAAATGATGTCGAATGAAATCTGTCGCACCTCCCGTTTCCTGTTGACGCTTGCTATACATGACGGCGGCGACTCCGTCATCATCAAGCTCTTCGAGGCCCCAAAGCCTGCGCGCATTTTCGACATCGGGCACTGTTTCGATATCAAATACGAATACGTTCATGGCGGAGCGTTATGCTGCTCGAACGCGGCGATGACGGTCAGGTACATCGAACATGCCTATTCGGGAAAAACGCCTGTGGAAAGGTAGCGATCGCCGCGATCACAAATAATTGTGACGATCACGGCGTTCTTTGCTTCGGCCGACACCTGCAGTGCGGCGACCATCGCGCCGCCGGATGAGATGCCGCAGAACAGGCCCTCCCTGGCGCCCATTTCGAGCGTCATTTTCTCGGCGTCGTCCTGGGTCACGGCGATGATCCGGTCGACCCTCCTCGGTTGGTAGATCTTCGGCAAATAGGCTTCGGGCCAACGCCGGATCCCCGGAATGCGCGCGCCCTCGCTCGGTTGAACGCCAATGATTTCAATATCGGGATTCTTATCCTTAAAGTATCGCGACGCCCCCATGATCGTCCCCGTGGTCCCCATTGACGAGACGAAATGGGTGATCTGACCCCGCGTATCCCTCCAGATCTCGGGCGCCGTGCCGTCGTAGTGCGATCGTGGATTATCGGGGTTGGCGAATTGATCGAGCACCTGCCCATCACCGCTATCATGCATTTCGGCGGCAAGATCGCGAGCCGCCTCCATACCGCCCTCTTCGGACACGAGGAGCAACTCGGCACCGAATGCCTTCATGACGGCTCGGCGCTCGCTGCTCATGTTTTCAGGCATGATCAAAATCATGCGGTAGCCGGTCATGGCCGCCACCATGGCCAGCGCAATGCCGGTATTGCCGCTGGTCGCCTCGATCAGTGTATCCCCGGGTTTGATATCGCCGCGCTCTTCCGCCCGCTTGATCATCGAGAGAGCGGGCCGGTCCTTCACTGAACCTGCGGGGTTGTTGCCTTCGAGTTTCGCAAGCACGACGTTCGTTGTCTCGCCGGGCAAGCGCTGCATTCGCACCAGCGGTGTATCGCCGACGAATTGTTCTAAAGTAGGCCAATCCATTATACGGACCTCTAAAAATAGGGAACTGCAGATAGATTTTAGTTCGCCCGCAAGCGGGCGAACACGACGCCGCCGGAGACCTCAGAAGTGAATGCCGAATTGCACGGCATGAAAATTGATGCCCGGGTTGTCGTCACCCAGGCCGGCATTGGATAAATGCTGGAATCGGTAGACCAATTCATACCGGCCTTGCTGGCCGAAGCGCGCCCCGGCACCGAAATGCGTGCCGAAAGCGAACGGTATGCCGAAATCCCGATTGCCGATACCGTCCTTCGTATGAACGTGTACGCCGAGCCCGAGTTCCGCGAACGGCACCAGACCGGCCGTTGCCGTGCGCTGAAAGCGAAGTACGGGGGTCAATCCAAAATCGACGAGGTCGTCGTCTCCGGTCGTGCCGGCATTTCCGTCCCAGTAGGTCACGGACAATTCGAAATGGGAGCCAAGATGCCAATCACCGGCTTCCAGCAATTTCATACCCAAGTCCCAGCGAACGGCACCACCGTAGCGCTGCACATCCTCGTCGCCTTCGTTCGTCCCGAACTCCATCAGGACGGTGGTATCTGCAGCGACCGCTGATGCGACGAATACGCTCAGGCAGGTCGCGAGTCCGGCCAGCCGAACAAAACGGAAGGAGGATCTGACTGAATTCATAACGCGGGTGGCTTAATGCTCGTTGTTATTGGCGCTACAGGCTCCTAGGCTATCAGGACCACAATTTTCCCGCAATTGAGCGCCCCGCCTATCATCTTATTAAGCGCGTCAAAAACTCAGCTCGCTGCCGCGTGTTCAACGGAGTTCAATAAAGAAATGCTGAAGACGTGGGCGTCTTCGCGGCCCTCGTGGGCAGGATAGTAGGCGCGGCGTGTGCCGACATGGCGAAACCCCATGTCGGAATACAGCTTGATCGCCGCCTCGTTCGACGGCCGAACTTCGAGGTAGGCGATGCTTGCGTCATGGGCCGTTGCCGTCATCATTAAATGATCCATGAGCGCTCGCGCATAACCTTGCCGCCGGCTTGCAGGCGCGATACATACGTTGAGTATGTGACTCTCCTCGACTGCAACCGACATAATTCCGTAACCCGCCAGGTCGCGTCCAGTATCGAGCACCCAGCAACAATAACCGACCCGAAGACAGTCGGAGAAGATGCCTGATGACCATGGAAAATCGTACGAAAGACGCTCGATGGCCAAAATCTGGTCGATGTCCTGATCGCCCATCGGCCGGATTTCGATCGTGTCTAATTGCAGTACCGCGCTCATGATTCAGGGACTTCGCTTTGGCTGAACGTTTTCATTGCAAGGCCGAGGTCCTGCCACACCTTCCGCTTTTCTCCGGGAGATCGGAGCAGATACGCCGGGTGGTAAGTCACCACGACCGGTATCGCGTGGTCTCCGTAGTAATGCAAGCGCCCGCGCATTCGTCCAACAGGTGTATCGATCTTCAATAGATTCTGCGCAGCAATGCGCCCGACTGCAAGAATAATCGCCGGATTCAACAATTCGATCTGCCGCTCTAAATAGGGCTCGCAAGAAGCGGCTTCCTCGGGTCTGGGATCGCGATTCTTGGGGGGACGGCACTTCAATATGTTAGCGATAAATACCTGCTCGCGGGACAGGCCCACCGACCGCAGCATGGCGTCCAATAACTGGCCCGCCCTACCGACGAATGGGACACCGCGCCTGTCTTCCTCCGCACCAGGGGCTTCGCCGACCACCAGCCACCGCGCTTGTCTGTCACCTATGCCGAACACGGTTTGCGTACGACCGGCATGCAGCTCGCACTTCGTGCAGGCCGAAACGCGCGCTTGAAGCCCGTCCCAGCCCAGCGCAGCGATCGGTTCCAAGGCTTCATCATCCGCTGCAGGCGGTTCGCCGACCCCGCGCCAGACCCAGACATCGATCCCCATGGCTTTGAGGACACCTAAGCGTTGATTATCGAAGTTCATCTTCCCGGCGTTCTCCGCTGAGCATTCATTCCAGAATCGATCGCTTTTGCCCTCCGCTTGACTTGGAAAGGACATCTTGAGCACGAAACAATCGTCTTCCGTGATGAATGGCCCATGGACCTCACCCGGCGGACGGCTGGAGTATTCGCCAGCCGTCCGAATGTTACGTCATAGATGCGTCCCGACACGATGAATACCTCCTCCGGGTAATCGTGCCGCTTCGCTCCCGTGTACGAAGTGTCGACCTTCCCGATGAAGCGCGTCAGACGCGTGTAATCACCGTTATCGAGGTCGACAGCAAGTGTCAGCTGCCGCACCGCCCCGCGGCTGCCGTCGACATCTTCCCAATCCCCACGGTGGTCGGATTTCAATGAATTAAAGTACGTCTTCGTTGATTTCGCCATGCGCGGGCCTCCAGAGTTGCGTCGGCCAGCGCTGTTACGGGGTGAGCCCACTGGGCTGCGGGTGCTCCCGGTGAACGGCAAACATGATCTTGTTCAAGGCGTTCACGTAAGCTTTGACCGAAGCAACGATGATGTCAGTATCAGCGCCGTGCCCGTTAACAATGCGTCCGCCGCGTTCGATACGGACGATGACTTCGCCCTGGGAATCCGTTCCCGTCGTAATGGCGTTCACCGAATACAGTTGAACGGTTGCGCCGCTGCCGACGATCGACTCGATCGCACGATAGGCGGCGTCGACCTGCCCGTCTCCGCTTTCCTCTGAGGAACGCTCGTCTCCGTCGATCGCCAATGTAACGGCCGCGAACGGAATTTCTCCTGTTTCCGATTCGGTGCGCATGGCGACCAGCTTGATGCGTTCATTTGCGGTCATCGTCTCCGCATCCTTGACGAGCGCCTGTAAATCTTCGTCATAGATTTCCGATTTGCGGTCGGCCAGTTCCTTGAAGCGCTTGAATGCGGAATTCAGATCTTCCTGGCGCGGGAATTCGATTCCGATTTCTTTCAAACGCGTGCGAAACGCGTTACGGCCGGACAATTTTCCAAGCACGATGCGGTTACTGTTCCAGCCCACATCCTCGGCCCGCATGATTTCGTAGGTCTCGCGGTGCTTGAGAACACCGTCCTGATGGATGCCGGATTCATGTGCGAAGGCGTTGGCGCCGACTATCGCCTTGTTTGGCTGCACCGGGAAACCGGTAATTGTGGAAACCAATCTTGAGCAATTCAGGATCTCAGCCGTGTCGATTCGAGTATCGCATTCGAAGGCGTCCTGGCGCGTACGCACGGCCATGACTATCTCCTCGAGCGATGCATTGCCCGCGCGTTCACCCAGGCCGTTAATTGTGCATTCGACCTGACGCACACCACTCTTTATCGCTGCCAAGGAATTGCCGACGGCAAGTCCCAGGTCGTTATGGCAATGCGCCGAGAAAACGGCCTTGTCGCTGTTCGGTACGCGCTCGATGATCTCGCTGAAAAATGTGCCGATCGCGTCAGGAAGTCCGTAACCGACCGTATCGGGAAGATTGACCGTGGTCGCACCTGCATCGATCACAGCTTCCACGACGCGGCAAAGGAATTCATCATCCGAACGAATCGCATCTTCTGCGGAAAACTCCACATTGTCGGTGTATTGGCGCGCTCGTTTGACCGCTTTTATCGCGGCTTCCAGAACTTCCTCCGGCTTCATTCTGAGCTTGGCTTTCATGTGGATCGGCGAGGTCGCAATAAATGTATGGATGCGCATTGACGGCGCGTCCTTCAACGCTTCAGCGGCGCGATCGATATCCTCGTATGCCGTCCGGCATAATCCGCATACGGTACTGTCCTTGATGGTGCGGGCGACCCCTTGAACCGCTTCGTAATCGCCCTGGCTGGCGATGGGAAATCCAGCTTCGATCACATCGACCTTGAGGCGCTCGAGCGCCTTTGCAATACGGACTTTTTCCACTTGCGTCATGGCGGCACCCGGACTCTGCTCACCGTCGCGTAAAGTCGTATCGAAAATGATCAATCTGTCTTCCATGGTAGGTCTCCGGTTATGCACTCATGGACCATCCGCGCGCGGTAACCCAGCGCAGCGAAAATAGGGGGGGCGGGATTTTATGCGCGAATGGATACTGCCCTACCAGGGCAGCAGACGGAGCACCAGCGCGCGCAGAGGGGATCGACCTGTGACGGCCGGCCGCAAAGTAATATTTGAATATCGCGCTGACATTTTCAGTATCGTACCTGTCGGTACCGGCGGAAATACTAGCCGCCACCCTCGGCGTAAGCAAGTGTTTTGTGGGTGGATACTGGCTGGCCCGCATTTCTCATCACCGTTCGTAGCGAGGGCGTCGAGATGCCGTCGTAACGGGGCGCACGGACCGAAGGACGGTGAAGGCGTAGTTGACACAAATTCGTCAGGAACGAATTTGGACCGCCGTAGGCGGGCCCGTAGTGCGGATGCCAGGGACGGCACCCGCACTGCGTCGAACCGGCTGGAGGGAATACGTCCCGTCACAGCGAGCAGATCGACGTACGCAGTAAAAGGGTGGTGAGAAATGCGGGCTAGGTGCGTTTCTTTTCTTTTCGGGCGACTTTCGTCCGGCGCCGCTGCATCCAAGTCAAGACGGGGCCGGATATCGCGTATCCCGTGAACATCGCAAGCAGTACCGTTGCGGGATCCAGCGATATCAATACGAAGACCATCACGACCGCGAGTACGCTCACGAAAGGCACTCGACCTCGCAGGTCCAAATCCTTGAAGCTGTAGTAGCGCACGTTGCTGACCATGAGTAGCGCCGCGCCTACGGTTACGAGAAGGGTGACGGCGAGCGCGGCACTTGACTCGCGTGCGTGAATACTAGAACCAAACCAAATGATCGACGCGAGCAGGGCGGCGGCGGCGGGGCTGGGCAAGCCTTTAAAAAACCGCTTGTCGGCGTTCCCAACCTGGGTATTGAACCGCGCAAGGCGTAGCGCGGTTGCCGAAGCATAGAGAAACGCCGCGAGCCACCCCAACTTGCCCAATTCGAATAGTGACCATTCGTAAACAATTAGTGCAGGCGCCAAACCGAAGGACGCCATGTCCGCGAGGCTGTCGTACTGTGCGCCGAAATCGCTCTGCGTATTGGTCAGGCGAGCGATTCGGCCGTCCATGCCGTCGAGAACCATCGCGATGACGACGGCAATTGCCGCGGGTTCGAAATGTCCGTTAATGGCGGCGACGATGCCATAAAATCCGGCGAACAACGCACCCGTCGTAAAAAGGTTCGGCAGAAGATAGATTCCCGACCGTCGGCGCTCTTCAGGGGCAGGTCGCGGCTCGTCCGGTTCCTTGTTCGGTCGATGGGAATGAATCACTCGCATGATTGGTAGTTGGGGGGCGAAATGAAAACCCCTCTCGTTAGATTCTACTCCTGCTCGAGTGACGTAAGCGAGGAGACGGCTTTCCGATGGACCAATGTCGCCACGACCGTAGACGCTGCCGCCGTCCGGCTTCCCGCCTCGACTTCGAGGCGCGAGGAATCAGGCGCGTACACGGTTGCTCTGCATCCCAAGGCGGCGAAGCCGATTCGCCGGCCTTGACCCACACGTTCTCCAGGCTGGTGCGGGAATCGAACCTTTGCTTCCCAGCGGCCCTGGGTAATTTCCAGCACGATATCATCGCCCTCGTCCGTACGTATCAGATAGGCAAGTGTATGCGCATGCCGCCGCGCTCCGGCATCCTCATGCTTCGGCTGGGTCCACTGTTCGATTAATTTGCCTTCGATCGGGCAGAACAGGCTATGTACGTCGAACAGTCCCGAAGTGACGGCAACGAACACCGAATTTCTACCGAGCCAGGGATCGTAGCCGGTTCCCGAGTTCGCCACCCTGCCGTCGAACGGACAGACAAGGGCCAATGGAAGCGAAGGAGTCTCTCTTTCGGGATCGCGAAAATTAACCGCTAGTAACACGAACAGCAAAATGGCCGGCGCTGCACCGGGAATACCCAGCATGGTATAGAGAAGAAACGCGGCGGCGAGTGTAACGGTCAGCGAAGTCCATCCTTCGCGCGCAATTAATGAATGTTGCGCGAGAACCATGGTGGCGAATCTAAGGAATCTCTGCTTAAGTCATGGTGCGTCTGAATTGTTCATGAACAACGCAGATCAAGGCACGAATCGCAGGCCATAGCGGGAACTATTGGCAAGCTTCGTAACACCGGGCTGCGCGATTTCATGGGCAAGGCAGATATGCCATGACTTTTTCAGAGCTTCCCTAATTCTAGCCGGACTCTCGACGACAAGTCTCCGCGTTCTAATTTTTGCTCTTGTCAACCAGCTGAGACTCCTTGATCCAGGGCATCATCCCGCGCAGTCGTTCGCCAACTTCCTCGATCGGATGTTGCTTTGCCAGACGCCGTTTGGCCTTAAGCACCGCCGCGCCCGTCCGATTTTCACCGATCCACTCGCGCGCGAATTGACCGCTCTGGATCTCTTCGAGTATTTCCCGCATTACCGCCTTGGTCTCCGGTCCGATAATCCGCGGGCCGCGGGTAAAATCACCGTACTCCGCCGTGTTGGAAATGGAGTAGCGCATGTTCGCGATGCCGCCCTCGTAGATCAGGTCGACGATGAGTTTAACCTCGTGAAGACACTCGAAATATGCCATTTCCGGAGCATAGCCCGCGTCGACTAGCGTCTCGAAGCTGGCTTCGATCAGCGCCGTCATACCGCCACACAATACGGTCTGCTCCCCGAAAAGATCCGTCTCTGTTTCTTCGCGAAAGCTGGTTTCGATGACGCCTGCGCGCCCACCGCCATTGGCCGATGCGTAGGATAGCGCGATGTCCTTGGCCTGGCCGGAGGCATCCTGAAACACCGCTAGCAGGCTGGGTACCCCGCCACCCTGGAGATAGGTCGACCGCACTAGGTGCCCCGGTCCCTTGGGCGCGACCATGATCACGTCGAGATCCGCCCGTGGCACGATCTGACCAAAATGGATATTGAATCCGTGAGCGAATGCCAGGGCGGCGCCATTTTTGATGTCCCGTTCGATTTCGTTCGCGTACAGGTCGGCCTGGTGCTCGTCGGGCGCCAGTATCATTACGACATCGGCACCATGGGTCGCCTCGGAAATCGAAGCGACGGTGAGTCCCGCCTCTTCCGCTTTCTGCCAACTGCTTGATCCGGCCCTCAAGCCTACGACAACATCGACGCCGGACTCTTTCAGATTATTGGCATGTGCGTGGCCCTGCGACCCGTAGCCGATGACCGCGACCTTGCGGGCTTGAATTAGTGACAGATCAGCATCTTTATCGTAATAAATATTAAGTGCCATTGCTCAATTCCTGTCTTGTTGATTCGCCTGAAGATTAGGAGGAAATCGAAAAATATTTTCCTGTCGTTTTTCAACGCGCTTTGTGACTGCACCCACTCAAGGAAGCTCTGAATAAGTCATGGCACATCTGCCTTTACGAACCTCGCCAATAGTCCCCGCTATGGCCTACGATTCGTGCCTTGATCTGCACTGTTCATGAACAATTCAGACCCGCCATGACTTATTCAGAGGTTCCCTAACGTCGAGAGCGCCGTCCGCGTTCAGGCCTTGAGCGCCTTGTCCCCCTTGAGTAACCCCAATACGCCCGAACGCGCGGTTTCCATCACGTGGCGTACCCCGATCGCATCGATGAAATCATCGAGACGCCGTCGCGATCCGGTCAGTTCGACGGTGTAGCTCGATTCGGTGATGTCCACGATCGCGCCGCCGAATCTGTCGGCGAGGCGTTTCAGTTCCGCGCGCTGCTCGGTTCCGGAAGCGCGCACCTTGATAAGCATGAGTTCACGTTCGATATGAGGCCCGTCATTCAAATCGATCAGCCTGATAACATCGATAAGTTTATTTAGCTGCTTGGTAATCTGCTCTATGATTTCCGGCGATCCGGAGGTAACAAGCGTCATACGGGACACAGTGGCATCTTCGGTCGGCGCCACCGCTAGAGACTCGATATTATACGCGCGCGCTGAGAACAAACCGGCGACACGAGACAACGCGCCCGCTTCGTTTTCAAGCAGGATCGAAATGGTGTGTTGCTCGGTCATGCCAGTTCGCGGTCATCGGGAGCAAGATGCATTTCGTGCTGCCCCTTACCCGCCGCAATCATCGGGTAGACGTTTTCCGTCTGATCCGTGATGAAATCCATCAGCACCAGCCTGTCTTTCATGGCGAAGGCTTCTTTGAAAGCGCCTTCGATATCACCCGACTTTTCGACTCGCATGCCCACGTGCCCGAAGCTCTCGGCGAGTTTGACGAAATCGGGCAAAGCATCCATGTAGGTATGGGAATAGCGACAATCGTAAAAAAATTCCTGCCACTGGCGGACCATGCCCATGTACCGGTTGTTCAGGTTTATGATCTTGATTGGAAGCCCGTACTGCAGGCAGGTCGACAATTCTTGAATGCACATGACGAAACTTGCTTCGCCGGTGACGCAGGCCACTAAAGCATCCGGAAATGCGAGTTGGACGCCCATCGCCGCTGGCATTCCGAAACCCATCGTCCCCAGCCCTCCGGAATTGATCCAGCGTCGCGGTTTGTCGAACTGGTAAAACTGTGCCGCCCACATCTGATGTTGACCGACATCCGAGGTAATGTAGGCATCACCATCGGTTATCTTGTACAGACCCTCGACGACCGCCTGAGGTTTTATCACCTCACCCGTTCGGTCATAACGCAGACAATCGAGCTTGCACCACTCGCCGATCTGCTGCCACCAGGGGTCGCTTTCCCGATCGACTGTGTCGTGGCCGCGCGCCTCGATCGCCTCGATCAGATCCGTGAGCACGTTTGAAACCTTGCCCACGATGGGAATATCGACCGGGACGTTTTTCGAAATAGACGCCGGATCGATATCGATGTGAATGATCTTGGCCTCGGGGCAGAATTTTTCCAGATCGCCGGTGACACGGTCGTCGAATCTCGCACCGATGGCGATCAGTACGTCGCAATGATGCATGGCCATGTTTGCTTCGTAAGTACCATGCATGCCCAGCATCCCGACGAATTGGGGATCCGTGCCGGGATACGCGCCGAGCCCCATCAAGGTATTGGTGACAGGATAACCCAGCAGGCGCGCGAACCGCGTCAGTTCTTCTGAAGCACCGTCGAGAATGACACCGCCGCCAGTGTAAATCATCGGGCGGCGCGCAGCCGTGATGAGCTGCGCCGCCTTTTTGATCTGGCCCGGATGGCCCTTCAGCGTCGGGCGGTACGATCGCATCTCGACTGCTGCCGGATAGACATATTCGGTCACGTTCGCAGTGACGTCCTTCGGTATGTCCACGACCACCGGACCTGGACGCCCGGTGGTGGCAACGTAAAACGCCTTTTTGATCGTTGTCGCGAGGTCTTCTACCCGCTCCACCAGGAAATTGTGTTTCACGCACGGACGGGTGATGCCGATGCAATCGACTTCCTGGAAAGCATCGTTGCCGATGAGGTGGGTCGACACCTGTCCCGTGAAAACGACCAGTGGACTCGAATCCATATAGGCAGTAGCGATGCCAGTTACGCAATTGGTCGCCCCGGGGCCCGAGGTTACGAGGACGACGCCGGGTTTGCCGGTCGCGCGCGCGTAACCGTCAGCCGCGTGTGTCGCGCCTTGTTCGTGACGCACGAGGATATGCTTGACCTTGTCCTGCTTGAAAACTTCGTCGTAGATGTGGAGCACTGCACCGCCGGGATACCCGAACATGTACTCGACACCTTCGTCCGCTAGCGCACGCACGAATATTTCCGCGCCCCTGAGCCGCTCACCCACTTGTCTTCACCCTCTTCTACCTCGCCATTCATTGACCGCAGACAGCCACGATCACCCGCTTTCCAGCGGCCGACCCGGCCGGCCGCGAACCAGGCGTTACCGCTGCTCGACGATGAATTCTGGGCAGGCTGGCGGGACGCTGCAATTTTCGCCGTGCGCGCCGCTCTCCGGACTGCGCGCGGCAAATCGATAAAAATACTTATAATCAGGCATCAGGTCAAGCGCCCAACCCTTAGATTTGGCGGGAAAATTTGAGTCTTCAAGACTTGTTGCGCGGGTGTCCGGAACTACAGAGAATCCCCGTTCCGAGAACTACCGCCCGGCCCCTTGCAGACACGGAATCGTAAGATCAAAACCCCATGAAAATATCTGCACTCCTGGTTCCTACCCTGCGCGAAGCGCCCGCCGACGCCGAAATCGCAAGCCACAAATTGATGGTTCGCGCGGGCATGATTCGTCAAATCGCCGCGGGTATTTATACCTGGCTGCCGATTGGACTGCGTGTGCTGCGCAAGGTTGAACAGGTCGTTCGAGAGGAAATGGAGCGCGCCGGCGCCCAGGAAGTTCTGATGTCCGGGGTTCAACCTGCTGAACTCTGGGCAGAATCGGGACGCTGGGACGCCTACGGCCCCGAACTTTTGCGCTTCACTGATCGTCACGATCGTGCGTTTTGCCTGGGCCCGACCCACGAGGAAATCATCACCGAATTGATCCGTGGCGAGATTCGTAGCTATAAGCAGCTTCCCGCCAATTTTTATCAGATCCAGACCAAGTTCCGCGACGAAATACGTCCACGCTTCGGTATCATGCGGGCGCGCGAGTTCCTCATGAAGGACGCTTATTCGTTTCATCTCGACCAGGCGTCGCTTAACGATACTTATGAAGATATGTATCGTGCTTATTGCCGCGTATTCGACTGCGTAGGTTTAGATTACCGCGCGGTTATCGCCGATACCGGAGCCATCGGCGGATCGAAATCTCACGAATTTCACGTACTCGCCGAATCGGGCGAAGATCATATCGCCTTTAGCTCCGAAGGCGACTACGCGGCGAACGTCGAGATGGTCCCACTATCCGCACCTCAGGGTAAGCGCCCGCCATCGCAACGTGAACTCGAAAAAGTCGCGACCCCCGATCAACACACGATCGACGAAGTCAGCCGGTTTCTCGGCGTGACGGCCGCGCGGTGCGTCAAGACCCTGGTGGTCGCGGCCAACGGGGGCGGCCTCGTCGCGCTGGTATTGCGGGGCGACCATGATCTGAACACGCTAAAGGCGCAGAGTCTCGACGAAGTCGCCGAGCCTTTGCGGTTTGCACAAGTGGACGAGATCGAAGCAGCGACAGGCTGCGGACCGGGATCACTCGGGCCGCTCGGCCTGCCTTTTCCGGTCGTTGCCGATGCGAGCGCGTCCATGTCGGTGGACTTCATCTGCGGCGCCAACGAAGAAGGCGTACACCTCGTGGGTGTCAACTGGGGTCGCGATCTGGGCGAACCCCGCATCGCCGATCTGCGGAACGCTCGGGTGGGAGACCCGAGTCCGGACGGTAAGGGTACGCTCGATATCAAGCGCGGCATCGAAGTCGGACATATCTTTCAGCTCGGAACGAAATACAGCGAAGCCATGAAGGCGACCGTGCTGGACGAGGATGGGCGGTCGGTCCCGATGACGATGGGGTGTTACGGGATCGGCGTGTCTCGCATCGTCGCCGCCGCCATCGAACAGAATCATGATGAAAAGGGCATTATCTGGCCGGACGCAATCGCACCGTTTCAATGCGTCATTGCACCGATCAACATGCATAAGTCCGAACGCCTGCGTGCGGCAGCGGAAAAATTATATGGAGAATTGAAGCGCGAAGGCATCGATGTACTGCTATACGATGCACGCGAGCGCCCCGGCGTCATGTTCGCCGATCTCGATTTGATCGGCATCCCGCATCGCCTCGTGATCAGCGACCGCGGTCTCGACGCCGGCATTTTGGAATACAAGTCACGGAGCGGTGATGCCCCCGAGGAAATTCCACTCGGCGACGCTATGGCCTACCTGCGCGGGATTAGCAGCCTGTCGGGCTCAGGATGAATTGATTTGGGCGTTGAGATAGTGGTCCAGATGCGCCATGGCTTTGTTCAGCGCATCCCTGCGCTTCACCCTTCGAGGCTACGCGAAAATTCGTTCTCGACCAATTTTTCGTAAAATAGACCCACTATTCGCCTCAAACCATGACACCTCTCAGACCGCTCTCCCACGCGCCTCGCTACGTTTCCCTAAATCCGACAGGCTGCTAGAGCCTATTTCAAGATTATTCGCGTATGTGAATAATCTT